>JBBCGQ010000001.1:2965000-3152584 GCA_037200845.1 Bauldia sp. | reverse complement strand
CGGCGTCGTCCTCCCGTTCGATCAGCCGGGCAGAGCGGCGAAGAGGGTGCCGAGCGGGCCGGGCAGCGCGGTGCTGTGGGCGCGGCCCAGGATCTGCGCGGCGATGTCGCTGAACTGGCCATCGTTCATGATGAACCAGGCTGCGCCGACCGCTGCGACCGCGAACGCTAGGCGCACCGCCCACGACAGGCCGCCGGCATCGGCGCCGCGCGCATCCTCCCCGTTCCCCCCGTTTGCCCCCGTCCCCAGTGTCCTGATGTTTAGCACGAGTTCCATTTTCGGTCCCTCCGTTTTGGTTTCGCGATCCCGCGCGGACCGCGTTTGAACGACGTTCAACATATACAGGTTTGAACAGTGTTCAAGACATAAAATGAACTCTGTTCATGGCGGCGCGACCGAATGTTGCGGCGTTTCCCTAAGCGGCTGAATTCACTTGTCCTTTGCAGTCTTCTCGCGAAGCGCATGGCGGCGATTTAACTTGTGCGGAATGGCGACTGGTGCCAATACGGGCTGAACATCGTTCATCAAACCGAATCGAAAAATCGTGGCCGCAGCCAGAAAGGTCCGCACGGAGAAGGCGGTGTCGCATCTCACGCCGAAAGCAGCTGAGCGCCGCTCGGCGTTGCGCGCCGACCTGATCGCCGCGGCTGAGAAGGTCATCGCGGCCGAGGGCGTCGCCGGGCTCAATGCCCGCGACCTCGCCGAGGCGGTCGGCTGTTCGCTGGGCGCGATCTACAACGTCTTCCCGCACCTCGACGCGATCATCTTCGAGGTCAACTCGCGGACGCTGTCGCTGTTCGAGCAGTTCGGCGCGCGGCGGGCGAAGGCGCGCGAGGGCATCGACCCGGCCGCCGCGCTTGTGGCGCTCGCCGAGGCGTACCTCGACTTCGCGGTGCAGAATCAGCCGCGCTGGCGGGCGCTGTTCGAGCACCGGATGGCGTCGGCGGACGCGATGCCGGACTCCTATCTCGCCGATCAGGCGCGGCTGTTCCTGCTGGTCGAGAAGCCGCTGGCGGCGCTGCGGCCGGATATGGACGACAAGCAGCGGATGCTGTTGGCGCGCACGATGTTTTCCGCCGTGCACGGCATCGTCAGCCTCAGCCTCGACTCCAAGCTCAAGTCGCTGCCGGTGTCGGTGCTCGGCGATCAGGTGCGCGCGTTCGTCGGCATCGTCGGCACCGGCCTCATCGCGGCGGCGCCTTCGGGACGCCGCCAACGCTGACCTGCCGGATCAGCACGGTGCCGAGCAGGAAGTAGACGAAGGCCAGCGCGAGCAGCACGGTGTAGCCGAGCGTCGGCTGGCCGGTGGTCTTGCCGACCCTTTGGAAATGATCGAGCAGGAAGCCGCCGATCGGCGTCGCCAGCACCTGCGGTAGCGTGAAGGCGACGTGCCAGACGCCCATGTCCTTGGCGTAGTCCTCCTCGCTCGGCAGCACGTCGGCGGCGAGCGCCCAGTCGACCGCCTGGTAGGCGCCGAAGCCGACGCCGAAGACGATGCCCATGATGACCACGAGCTCGAAGCGGCCGGAGAAGATGAACGCCGCAACGACCAGCGCCTGCAGCGCGCCGGAAACGTAGACGATGCGCTTGCGGCCGTGGCGATCGGAAAGCCGGCCGGCGACCAGCGAACTGGCGACGGCGCCGACGAGCAGGGCGAGGATGAAGAACGACGTCGCGGCCGGTGCGTTGTCGGCGAGCTGCGTGCCGAAGAACGTGTACGGGTAGGTCGCGGCGCCGCCGGCGACGACGTCGCGCATGTAGAACTGCAGGAACTCCTGCACCGTGAAAACGCCGAGCGTCATCAGCAGGCGGGTCCAGAAAACCCAGGAAAAATCGCGCGACTTGAACGGCTGGATGAGGCCGCGCACGAATTCGCCGGCGCGGAAGGGCGGCACGACCGGCGGCTCCGGTTCCTTCACTGTCAGCACGGTGCCGAGCATGCCGCCGAGCATGATCACCGCGAGGCCGATGTAGGCGCCGCGGATGCCGCCGATCGCGGGCAGCACGAGCCCGGTTATGCCCCCGACGAAGGATCCCAGCATCAGCATCAGGCCGAGCCAGCCGCTCGCCGAGCCGCGCTGTTCCTTCGGCACGACGTCGGGGATGAGGGCGGAGTAGGGCGCGGTGGCGACGTTGGAGAACAGCTCGATCCAGATGAAGGCGGCGATGTAGAGCGGCAGCGCGGCGGGCTCGCTGGGGATGAAGGCGAGGGCGACGAGGCCGACGACGTTGCCGACCGTGCCGACGACGAGGAAGGGCTTGCGCCGGCCCCAGCGGGTGCGCACGCGGTCGCTCCAGGCGCCGAAGAGCGGCGCCGCGATCATCGAGACGAAGGCGCCGGCGAGCAGGATCTGGCCGAGCGTCGTGCCCTTGAATTCGTGGCCGCCGATCGCCTCCGCCTGCAGCGGAAGCAGCGTGATCAGAATCGCGGCCCAGTGGGCGTTGGACGCGAACCAGTAGAGGCTGAGGCTTGCCTGGCGCCAGGTGCTGAGCTGCGGCCGCATGATCGTCGTCCCTTGGTTTGAACGACGTTCATACCAGCAACGTGAACTCTGTTCAAGTCGGGGAGGACGGTGCCTGCGGCCAGACGAAACCAAGCAGCCAGTGGGCGAGGCGCGTGATCAGGTCGCCGAGCAGGAAAAGCATCGCGGTGAGCGCCACGGCGCCGGCGAGGCCGGCGGCGATGAGAACGCCGTCGCGATGGATGATGCCGAGGGCGACGGCGGCGAGGCAGATCGCCGGCGGCGCGTTGACCAGCGGCAGCGGCAGCCAGAGGATTACCGAGAGATAGAAACAGAGGACGCCCATCGCCCGTTCCTCACGGACGAAGAAGTTCCAGCGCGGCCGCGAGATTTTTTCGAGCCACGCCAGGATCGGGCCGATGTATTTCGAGATCGCGACGAACACCTGGCGCGGAATCTTCAGGTCGAGCACGCGCTGCGGCAGGGTGGCGGCCTCGCCGAAAATCGCGAGGTGGGCGGAGATGATAAGCAGCGGGATGCCGAGCACGCCCGAGGCGCTTGGCAACGGCAGCGGCAGGGTTTCGGGCAGGACGAACAGGAACAGCGCGATGCCGTGGACGCGGGAGCCGGCCGCGGACACGACCGCGCCGAACGGGATGTGGGCCTCGGGCCGGGCCGCGAGCGAGCGCAGAATTTCCGAGGCGCTTTCGATGCGCTCTTCGGCCGGCAGCGGCGGTGCGGTCAGTTCCTGTTCCACGGGAGCTCCCCAGCTCGAGCGGCAAGTAGACCCTGCGGCGCGGCGAAGCGCAATCCACTGCTGAACCGGGACATTGCCGGCATTGACCGCGGCCACCGGCGCGCTCCAAGGTCGAGCAAAAGCCGGGAGGAGCGACGATGATCAGACTGGGCGGCAACGGCATTCCGGGCGGCGACGGCGACCCAGTCGCCTTCGCCAGGGCGCACCGCGCCTACGGCTACGGCGCCGCGTATTGCCCGCCGGTCACGATCAAGGACACGCAGCGGCTGGCGGCGATCGAGAAGGCCTTCGCAGCGGAGAACGTCGCCATCGCCGAGGTCGGCATCTGGCGCAATCTCGTGACGCGCGATGCCGCCGTCAGGAAGGCGCACCGCGAGATCGCGGCGGAGAAGCTGGTGATCGCAGATGCGGTGGGGGCGAAGTGCGCGGTCAGCTTCATCGGCTCGTATGAGCCCGGCTCGGACTACGGGCCGAACGCGCACAATCTCTCCGACGAGGCGTTCGACGACGCCGTCGAGGCGGCGCGCTACCTGATCGACACGGTGAAGCCAAAGCGGGCGAAGTTCGCGCTGGAGATGGAGCAGTACAGTCTGCCCGACTCCGTCGATATGTACGTCAAGCTGATCAAGGCGGTCGATCGGCCGGAATTCGGCTGCCACGTCGATCCGGTCAACCTCGTGATGACGCCGCGCACCTACTTCAACACGCCGACGCTGCTCCGCGAGATATTCGACAAGCTCGGGCCTTGGATCGTTTCGTGCCATGCCAAGGACATCATCCTTTACCATCAGGCGGCGCTGCACTTCGACGAGATCATCATCGGCAAGGGCACCATGGATTATCGCGTCTTCCTCGCCTGTCTCGAGAAGCTTGGGCGCGAGGTGCCGCTGATGATGGAGCATCTCACGGACGCCGAATACGCGATCGCGCGCGACGAAATCTTCAAGGTTGGAGACGCCGCCGGCATCGGCTTCGTCAATCGGCGGGTTGGAGCAATGGCCGGTTAAGCCTTTCGCGTCATGGCAAACGAAGTGTTTACGCGAGCGGGCAGAGCGTAGCGATTCCTGCGCGGGAAACTGCGGCGCTCGTCAATTCAAATCAGGGGCTGCGGCGCCCGATGCTGACAATGATCCGATTTGTCGGCAAAACCTGAAGGGAATTTTTAGAGAAATCGGTCAAGTGTTGCCGTGCAAATTCCTTTTAGTCGCGGCGACTTATGTTCAATTTGCAGTTCAGGCGTTCCCGGCGCACAGCCGATCTCCCGATCGAGGTGTACGCGCCCCTCGTGGATTCGCTCTACACCGAGCGCCGGACTCTGTTCGTCGGTTCGGTCGCCATTTCGCTGGCCGTGCTGCTGTCGGCGTGGAAGACGCACGACGGCCTGCTCTATGCCGTGTGGGGCACGATGGTCGCGATCGCGTTCCTGCGTGCCATCGACATGTCGATCTACGCGCACCAGCGTCCTCAGATGACGCGCATGGAAGTCGCGCGGCACTGGGAGCTGCGCTACGTCACCGGCGCCGCGACCTTCATGGGCATGCTCGGCGTCTGGTGCCTGGTCGTCTTCGCGACGACCAACGATCCGTTCCTGTACATGATGAGCATCTCGGGGACGATCGCGTACATGATCGGCATCTCGGGCCGCAACTTCGGCAGCGCGCGGCTGGTCGCGGTGCTGATCCTGGTCGACGGCATTCCGGTCGTCGTCGCGCTGCTGCTGCCGTTCGATCTTTACTACACGGCGAGCGCGGTGCTGATCGCGGCGTTCTTCATCAGCTTCAAGTTCATCTCGGACCGGCTGCGGCGCACGCTGCTCGACGCCGTCATCGCGGCGCGCGACGTCGCGGTGCTGGCGGCGCGCTTCGACACCGCGCTCAACAACATGCCGCACGGCCTTTGCATGTTCGACGCCGACCGGCGCGTGGTGGTGACCAACAAGCGGCTGGGCGAGATCCTCGGCCTTGCCGCGCGCGGCGACCGCAAGGGCCAGACGGTGCGCGAGCTGGTGCTCGACTGCGTCGAGGCCGGCACGATCCTGCGCTCCGAGCTCGACCGGCTGGCGACCGACATCGAGGCGCGGCTGCGCGGCATCCAGAACACCGGCTTCACCATCCAGAAGCAGGACGGGCGCACGCTCAGCCTGACCTTCCAGCAGATGGCGAACGGCGGCTCGGTCGTGCTGATCGAGGACATTACCGAGCGCAAGTCGGCCGAGATGCGCATCAGCCATCTCGCCCGCTACGATTCGCTGACCGGCCTGCCGAACCGCATGTTCCTGCGCGAGCAGATGGACAAGACGCTGGCCGCCGCCGGCTCCAACCCGGTCGCGGTCATGTTCGTCGACCTCGACCAGTTCAAGCAGGTGAACGACACCCTCGGCCATCCGCGCGGCGACGTGCTGCTGCGTGCGGTCGCCGATCGCCTGCGGCATCTCGTCCGCGCCTCCGACATCGTCGCGCGCTTCGGCGGCGACGAATTCGTGGTCGTGCAGTCGCCGATCGCCGGCGCCGAGGACGCCGCCCATCTCGCCCGCCGCATCGTCTCGGCGCTCAGCGACACGTACGAAGTCGATGGCCACCAGGTCGTGATCGGCGCGTCGGTAGGCATTGCGCTGTCGCCGCGCGACGCCACCGGGCCGGACCACCTGCTCAAGATCGCCGACATGGCGCTCTATTGGGCGAAGGCCGACCAGCGCGGCACCTTCCGCTTCTTCGAGCCGGAGATGGATATCCGCGCGCATGCGCGCCGCACGCTGGAGCTCGACCTGCGCAATGCGCTCGCCAACAGCTCCTTCCAGGTGTTCTACCAGCCGCTGTTCGACCTGAAGACCAAGCGCATCTCGACGTGCGAGGCGCTGGTGCGCTGGCCGCATCCGCTGCGCGGCATGATCTCGCCGGCCGAGTTCATTCCGGTCGCCGAGGAGATGGGCCTGATCGTAGACCTCGGGAAGTGGGTGCTGACCGAAGCCTGCAAGACGTGCGCGACCTGGCCGGCTGACGTACGCGTCGCGGTCAACCTGTCGGCCAACCAGTTCCGCCGCGGCAATGTCGTGAAGACGATCCAGGAGGCCCTGGCCGAGACCAACCTCGACCCGAGCCGGCTGGAGATCGAGATCACCGAATCCGTCCTGTTCCAGGACACCAAGGCGACGCGCGCCATCCTGCACGAGCTGCGCGACTTCGGCGTGCGCATCTCGCTGGACGATTTCGGCACGGGCTATTCGAGCCTGAGCTACCTGCAGAGCCTGCCGCTCAACAAGGTCAAGATCGACCGCTCGTTCCTCGAGGGGCTCGAGACCGGCGACCGGGCCCTCGTACTGCTGCGCGGTATCGCCAAGCTGTCGGCCGAACTGGGCCTCGCCGTTACGGTCGAAGGCATTGAGACGGCAGAGCAACTTGCCCTGATCGCGGCCGAGGAAAGCGTCACCGAGGCGCAGGGCTGGCTGTTTGCGCCGGCGCTGCCGGCCAAGGAAGTGCGGCTGCTGCTCGACAGCACCATCCCGCAGATGCTGGAGCGGGTCGCCTAGACCTGCCGATGCTTGCGCCGCGGAAACGCGCGGCGTTCGGCCCGAGGTAATTACCGGCATTCCCCTGACATCGTAGCCCGCACACCTTGCGATGCTGGCGCTGTGCCGTATTGGCACGACTGTCATCCTTCGGTCACACCGGAACAACTTTGCCACGCAGACAGCGCATTTTGCGTTATTTGCGGAGCAGCCATGCGTAGAAAGTTAACACTAATTCTTTACTTCGCTTAACGATTCGTTAATCATGTTCCTCGGGTCGGCGGCACCTGTGTCGCGTTCGAGGAGTGTGTCATGGCTGCGCCTGCGGTCGCTTCGCCGCTCAGTCTTGCGGAACGCATTCAGTCGTTTCTCAAGCGGGTGGAATACCGGCGCGCCGAGACGGACGAGGCCCGCGAAGCGATTTTCCGGCTGCGTTACGACGCCTACCTCAAGGAGGGCGCGATCCAGCCGAGCTTCGGCCGCCGCCTGTCCGATCGGTACGACGATCTCGATAATGCCTGGCTGATCGGCATCTATCTCGACGGGCGCCTGTGCTCGTCGATCCGCATCCATGTCGGCAGCCCGGACTATCCAGACATGGTCGCGGCCGACGTGTTCGGCGATTTCGTCAAGCCGGAACTGGAAGCCGGCAAGGTGATCGTCGATCCGACCCGGTTCGTGGTCGATCCGGCGATGGCCGGGCGCAATCCGGAGCTTCCCTACGTCACCGTCCGCATCGGCCACATGGCGGCGGAATACTTCGAGGCCGACATCGTGCTGGCGACGGTGCGCCAGGAGCACCGCGCCTTCTACAAGAAGGTGTTCGGCCACGTCTCCGTCTGCGAGCCGCGCGAGTATCCCCTGCTGGTCAAGCCGCTCGGCCTCATGATGCTCGACGTCAACGCGTCGCGGCCGATCATCAACAGCCGCTACCCGTTCTTCGTTTCGGGGCAGGCGGAGCGGGCGCAGGTGTTCGGGCCGCGGCCGGGCTGGGCGCCGGAGCGGCGTATCGCCTCGGCCACCGGCGACGCGCAGGCCCTCGTCGGCTAGCGCCGCGGGGCCTATAACCCTCGTCAGGCGGCCGCCCTCCCGGCCGCATCTTCATTCCCCGACGAGGACCGCCCCATGCAGTACACACGACTGGGTACCACCGGCACGACCGTTTCGCGCATCTGCCTCGGCATGATGACGTACGGGTCCAAAACGTCGCGCGAGTGGATGATGGAGGAGGCGGACGCCCGGCCGCTGATCAAGAAGGCAGTCGATCTCGGCTTCACCTTCTTCGACACCGCCGACGTCTATTCGACCGGCGTCAGCGAGGAGATCACCGGGCGGGCGCTGAAGGACTTCGCGCCGCCGCGTGAAGAAATCGTCGTCGCGACCAAGGTCAACGGCGCCATGGGCAACGGCGGCAACATGCGCGGCCTGTCGCGCAAGCACATCCTGCAGGCGATCGACGCTTCGCTGTCGCGCCTCGGCATGGACTACGTCGATCTCTACCAGATCCACCGCTTCGACCCGGCGACGCCGATGGAGGAGACGCTCGAGGCGCTGACCGACGTCGTGAAGGCGGGCAAGGCGCTCTACATCGGCGCCTCGTCGATGTACGCGTGGCAGTTCGCGCAGTATCTGGCGCTCGCCGAGCGCGAGGGGCTGTCGCGCTTCGTGACGATGCAAAACCACTACAACCTCATCTATCGCGAGGAAGAGCGCGAGATGCTGCCGCTCTGCCGCAAGGAGGGGATCGGCGTCATCCCGTGGAGCCCGCTGGCGCGCGGCCTGCTGACGCGACCGCGGGCCGAGAGCGACGCGACGCTGCGCGCCAAGACCGACGAATTCGGGCATAGCCTCTACAAGCGCGACGGCGGCGATGCCGACGTCATCGACAAGGTCACCGAGGTCGCGAAGAAGCGCGGCGTGCCCAATGCGCAGGTGGCGCTAGCCTGGCTGCTGGCGCAGCCCGGCGTCACGGCGCCGATCATCGGGGCGAGCAAGGCCGCGCATCTCGACGATGCGGTGGCGGCGCTCGACATCAAGCTCGAGGCCGACGAACTGAAGGCGCTGGCCGAGCCGTACCTGCCGCACGCGGTGCTCGGCCACACGTGAGACGCCGGATCATCATCGACAGCGATCTCGGGCAGGACGACGCCGTCGCGATCCTGCTGGCGCTGGCATCGCCGGACGAACTCGAGGTGCTGGGCATCGTCGCCGTCGCGGGCAACGTGCCGCTGGCGCACAGCGAGCGGAACGCGCGACGCATGGTGGAGCTGGCGGGGCGGCCGGAGGTGCCGGTCTACGCCGGCTGCATGCGGCCGATGATGCGGGCGCTGCGCACGGCCGAGCATGTGCATGGGCGGACCGGTCTCGACGGCGCCGAGCTGCCCGAGCCGACGGTGGCGCTGCAGCCGAAGCACGGGGTCGATTTCATCATCGATACGTTGCGCGCGGCCGAAGCGGGCTCGGTCACGCTGTGCGCCCTCGGCCCGCTCACCGACATCGGCATGGCGCTGGTGAAGGCGCCGGACATCGCCCGGCACATCCGCGAAATCGTGATGATGGGCGGCGCCTACTTCGAGGTCGGCAACATCACGCCGGCCGCTGAGTTCAACATCTTCGTCGATCCGGAAGCGGCCGACGTGGTGATGAAAAGCGGAATCCCGATCGTGATGTCGCCGCTCGATCTGACCCACCGGCTGCTGACGACGCCCGAGCGCATCGATGCGTTCGCGAAACTCGGCAACAGAACCGGGCCGATCGTTGCGGGCCTCCTGTCCTTCTTCGAGCGCTTCGATCGTACGAAATACGGATCGATCGGCGCGCCGCTGCATGACCCGACCGTCATTGCCTATCTGCTCAAGCCCGATCTGTTCGCCGGCAAAACGGTCAACGTTTCAATAGAGACCAGCAGTCTGCTGACGCTCGGCATGACGGTGACCGACTGGTGGCAGATCACCGACCGGCCGCGCAATGTGCACTATCTCCGCGACGGCGATGCCGATGGGTTCTACGCGTTATTGACGGAGCGGTTGCGGCGGCTGCCTTAAGCCTTGGCGTCGCCGACGCTTGCGAACCCTCCCCTTGCGGGATGGTCAAAACGCGCAGCGATTTTGGGGAGGGGTATGCCTCCGCGATAGCGGAACGCGCGGCCTCCCCGTCGCCGGAGCGACACCCCTCCCCAAACCGCCTTCGGCGGTTTGGCCCTCCCGCAGGGGGAGGGCTCAAGCGGAGTCCGGCCGCTCAAACCGCGCCGCGTCGGCTACCGTTGCCGTTCTGTCACCTACGGCGGCGCGATCCGGGCTATCGTCCGCTTCCCTCCTGCTCGGTTCGCTTTCCTCCGATGCTCAAAGGCGTTGCCGCCGGCTTCCTTGCGTATGGCCTTTTCTCGGCCAGCGACGCCTCCACCAAGGCGCTCGGCGGGACGCTGTCGGTGTTCGAGATTCTGTTCTTCCTGACGCTCGCCTCGTTCTCCACCTTCGCGTTCGCCAAGCCGAAGGACGAGGCGTGGCCCGACATGTGGCGGATCAACAATCCGCGGCTGGTGCTCATCCGCAATGCGTCGGGCATCGTCGGCAGTTTCTTCGCGGTCTATTCGTTCACGACGCTGCCATTGCCGGAGGCGTATTCGCTGCTGTTCCTCATGCCGGCGTTCGTGACGATCTTTTCGATTCCGATCCTCGGCGAGGAGGTCGGCTGGCGACGCTGGCTGGCGGTCATCGTCGGCTTTGGCGGCGTACTGCTGGTGGTGCGGCCGGGCTTCCGCGAACTGCATCTCGGGCACCTGACGGCCATCGTCGGCGCGGCGCTCGGCGCGGTGTCGCTGATCACGCTCCGCATGATCGGGCGGAGCGAGAAGCGGATCACGATGCTCGCCTCGCTCTACGTCATGGCGCTGATCGCCGACGGCGCGCTGATGATCTTCAACTTCCGTGTTCCGGGGTGGCATGAGGTCGCGATCTTCACGCTCGGCGGCTTCCTCGGCGGCATCGGACAGATCGCGATGCTGACCGCGACGCGCTACGCGCCGAGCAACCGCGTGGCGCCGGCGCAGTACAGCCAGATGCTGTGGGCGATCCTCTACGGCGCTCTGTTCTTCCACAATTTCCCCGACCCGATCGCGTTCGTCGGCATCGCGCTGGTTGTCGCCTCGGGCCTGTTCACGTTCGTGCGCGAGGAGCAACTCTACGGCTGGTCGCGGCGCACTTTCCTGCTGCGCACGCGCCAGTAGTGGCCTCACCGCCGGCCGCGCCCTATGTCTTGACGGCACGAGGGGGCGGGTTCAGTCATGACCAACGAAGCAGCCGGTCCTTAGAGGAGGCGCGACACATGGCGACGCGTGGATTTTTCGGGCGCCGGCCCTCGGCCGAGGATGCCGTGCGTCTGCCGCCGGGGCAGTACAAGGAGGAGGGCTTCCCCGTGCTCTCCGCCGGGCCGACGCCGCGTGTCACGCATGAGGACTGGAAGTTCACGCTGAAGGTCGGGCCGAAGCCGATCAAGACGTGGAACTGGACCGAGTTCAACGCGCTGCCGCAGATCAAGATGCACAAGGACATCCACTGCGTCACCAAGTGGAGCAAGTTCGACACCAACTGGGCGGGCGTGACGATCGAGGACATACTCGACGACGCGGGCCTCGAGCCGCCGACGCAATACACGCTGGCGCATTCCTTCGACGGCTACACGACCAACGTTCCCTACAAGGACCTGACCGGCGAGCAGGCGATGGTGGCGACCTCGTATGAAGGCGCGCCGATCGCGCCAGATCATGGCGGGCCGGCACGGCTGTTCGTGCCGCATCTCTATTTCTGGAAGTCGGCTAAGTGGGTGAACGGACTGCAATTCACCGACATCGACGAGGCTGGGTTCTGGGAGCTTCGCGGCTATCACATCTACGGCGACCCGTGGAAAGAGCAGCGCTTCACCGGTGATCCGTAAGTGAATGTAGTCCAGCCCGAGCGGCTCATCTGGCAGGAAGCTACCGTCAGCCGGATCGTCGATGAAACGGCGACGGTGAAGAGCTATTTCCTGGCGCCGAAAAACTGGCCGGGCTTCCTGGCCGGGCAGCACGTCGACGTGCGGCTGACGGCGCCGGACGGCTATCAGGCGCAGCGCAGCTACTCGATCGGCTCGGCGCCGGAATCGCCGGAGGTCGAGCTGGTGATCGAGAAGCTCGACACCGGCGAGGTTTCGCCTTTCTTCCACGACATCGTGCAGACCGGCGACACGGTGGAACTGCGCGGGCCGATCGGCGGACACTTCACCTGGCAGAAGAAAGACGGCGGCCCGCTGCTGCTGGTCGGCGGCGGTTCCGGTGTGGTGCCGATGATGTCGATTCTCCGCCACCGGATGAACGTCGCGCCGGAGGTGAAGACGGTGCTGCTCTATTCGGTGCGGCGATACACCGACATCATTTTCCGCGAGGAGATTTTCGCGCGGGTGGAGCAGGATCCGAACGTCAGCATCTTCGTGACGGTGACGCGCGAGACGCCGAACGATCCGCGCGTGCGCACCGGCCGCATCGACGACAGGCTGGTGGCGGACGTGTTCGAGAAACTCGGCGGCATGCCGCGGCGGGCCTATGTCTGCGGCGCCAACGCGTTCGTAGACGTCGCGAGCCGCCTGCTGCTCGACATGGACGTGCCGTTTCCCGCGATCAAGACGGAGCGGTATGGCGGCGACCCGGCGCGGGAAGGCGGCGCCGGGCAGGCCGTGCCGGAGGCTTAGCGCCGCCAGCCGATAGGCTGGGCCCCACCCGCCATCGCTTCGCGATGGTTCCCCCTCCCCGCAAGGGGGCGGGAGACTCGCTGCAGCAGCGGAATCCTCCCTCCCCCTTGCGGGGAGGGTGCCGAGCGCAAGCGAGGCGGGTGGGGAACGCGTTGTCGGGGAAAGCGGAGAGTGGGTTCTATCTCTTCGGCTTGGCGGTTGCCTTCGGCTTTGACTTCGCCTTCGCCACCTGCTTCCGCCAGGCGAACTGCGGCTTGTAGCCCAGCACCTTCTCAGCCTTCGCGATCGAGATCAGCGACTCGTTCGGCTTCAGTGGCCGTTTGCGCGTCGTGTTTGGGAAGACTTCGTCGAGCAGCGACTCGTTCGCTCGCGTCATCACCGAGTCCGCGTTGGCGATGCCGAAGACGTGGGCGCCGGCGAGCTTCGCCTGCAGGGCGAGGCGGATCGCCTGCGCGCCGTCGCGGGCGTCGATGTAGGTCCACAGGTTCCAGTGGCGCAGCCGCGCGCTCTTGTTGAAGCCGGGGAAATTTTCGTAGTCGTGCGGCTCCATGACGTTGGAGAAGCGCAGGCCAACGATCTTCAGGCGCGGGTCCCAGCGGCAGAACTGCTTCGCCATCTCCTCGCCGATCGCCTTCGACAGCGAGTACGCCGTCTCGGGATGCTGGATCTCCTCGTCGACCGGCGCGTAGGCCGGACCCTTGGGGTAGGGGATGCCGTAGACCGTCTCGCTCGAGGCCCAGACGACGTTCCTGATCCCGAGCTGCCGGGCGGCCTCGAAGATGTTGTAGGTCGAGAGCGTGTTGACCCCGAAGGTGGTGTGGTTGGGCGCGAGGCCCGGCGCCGGGATCGCCGCGAGGTGGACGACGCCGGTGACTTTGGCGACGCGCTCGTCGATCATCGACAGCGCCGCCATCGCCTGGCCGAAGTCGGTGATGTCGGCGCGCGAGAAGCGCACGCCGGCGTCGCGCGGCGGCACCATGTCGATGTTGGTGACCTCGTAGCCGTGGTCCATGAGGTCGCGGACGCACACGCGCCCGAGCTTGCCGCTGCCGCCTGTGACAACAATCATCGCCGTCTCCCTGCCATTTGCTATAGTTTGCCATACGATCAAATCGGCTGTCGCGGCATAAACCTGCACCTCGAAATTTGCGGGAAATGCGCGGTCGGCGGGAGGCTCTGCGTGGTTGGCGAGGCGGGCGGCGAGCGCACCGACAACTGGTCGCGGGTCGAGGGCGCGGAGCGCGTCGCGGAGGCCGCGGCGAAGCTCGATCAGCTCGGCGGCTCGGCGGCCGAGATGCGCGTGCGCGCCCGCGCGCTCGACATGCTGGCGCTGAAGCCGGGGGAGATCGTCATCGACGTCGGCGCCGGGACCGGCGTGATGACCGTGGAGCTGGCGCGGCGCGTGGCGCCCGGAGGCCGCGTGTTCGCGGTCGATCCTTCCGTCGGCCTGCTCGACCATGCGCGCATCCTGACGCGCGACGCCGGCATCGGGCATCTCGTCGATATCCGCGTTGCCGACGGCCGCGCGCTGCCTTTCGGTGCGGCGTTCGATGCGGCCGTCTGCCACTGGGTGCTGCTGCACGTCGACAAGCCGCAGGACGTCATCGCCGAGATGCGGCGCGTCACGCGGCGCGGCGGCCGGGTGATGGCGATCGAAGTCGACTGGGAGACCGCGATGGTGCACCCCGGCGAGCGCACCGTCACACGCCGCATCTTGAATCACTCCGCCGACCGCAGCCTCGACGCGTGGATCGGGCGGCGGCTGCCCGGGCTGTTCGCTACGGCCGGCTTCGCGGAGGTGGTGGCGCAGCCGATGCTGCTCACCGACCAGGGCACGACCGACCGGGCGTGGCTGGAGTTTCTGCTGCAGCGGGCAGACATGGCGCTCGATGCCGCGGTGATCACGCGCGACGATTACTCCGCGTGGACGGACGGACTGGAACGCGCCTTCGCGGCCGGCACGTTTTTCTTTGCGCTGGTGCAGTTCGCGGTGATCGGGCGGATCGCGCCCTAGAGCACGAGGATCGCGCGGAAGTCGTTGACATTGGTCAGCGTCGGGCCGGTGACGACGAGATCGCCCAGCGCCGCGAACACCGGATACATGTCGTTCCGCTGCAGGGCGCCGGCGAAGTCGAGGCCGGCGGCCTTGGCGCGAGCCAGCGTATCCGGCGCGATGAAGGCGCCGGCGTTGTCCTCGCTGCCGTCGATGCCGTCGGTGTCGCCGGCAAGGGCGAAGACGCTGGCGGCGCCGTTGAGGCCGAGTGCGAGGCCGGCGAGGAATTCGCCGTTGCGCCCACCGCGGCCCTTGCCGACCACGGTCACGGTCGTCTCGCCGCCGGAGAGCAGCACGACAGGCCGTTCCGCGACGAGCGCGGTTGCCGCCATGGAGCGGCCGACGTCGCGGGCTTCGCCCTCGATGGCGTCGCCGAGCAGGATCGGCGCGATGCCTTGCGAGTGCGCGTATTCCGCGGCCGCGTCTAAGCTTCCCTGCGGCGAGGCGATCATGATCGTCGTGGCGTTGGTCAGTTGCTTGGGCGTCTCGTCCTTCGCCGCGGCGAGGCGCGCGGTCACCGACGCCGGCGGAACGATGGCGTATTTCGCGATGACGGCGCGGGCGTCGGCGAAGGTGGTCGGGTCGGCGACGGTCGGGCCCGAGGCGACGATGCTCGGGTCGTCGCCGGGCACGTCGGAGATCAGTAGCGTCACGACGCGCGCCGGAAACGCCGCGGCGGCGAGGCGGCCGCCCTTGATGGCGGAGAGATGCTTGCGGACGGTGTTCATCTCGCCGATTGCCGCACCGGAGTTGAGCAGCGCGCGGTTCACCGCCTGCTTGTCGGCAAGCGACAGGCCCTCGGCCGGGAGCGCCAGCAGCGCCGAGCCGCCACCGGAGATGAGGCAGAGCACGAGATCGTCGGGTCCGGCGCCCCTCGCCAATTCGAGGATGCGGCGCGCGGCATCGGCGCCGGCCGCGTCCGGCACGGGATGCGATGCCTCGACGATCTCGATGCGGCGGCACGGAACGCCGTGGCCGTAGCGGGTGACGACGAGGCCGGAAAGCGGAGCGTCGGCCGGCCAGTTGTCCTCGACGGCGCGCGCCATCGCGGCGGATGCCTTGCCGGCGCCAAGCACGATGGTGCGGCCCTTGGGCGGGTGCGGCAGGTGGGCCGGCACGACGCGCGCCGGCAGCGCCGCCGCGACCGCGCGGTCGAAAAGGGCACGGAGAAATGCGCGCTCGCTGCCGGAAATCATCGCGTCCTGATCGGCCAAAGCGGTGTTACCGTCAACCCGCATGCACTTCCTCGGCATCGATATCGGCACATCGGCGGTGAAGGCCGTCCTCGTCAACGAGGCGCAGGCGGTGGTCGCGCAGGCGAGCGCGCCCATCGCGACGCGCCAGCCGCGCCCGGGCTGGTCGGAGCAGGAGCCGGAGGATTGGTGGCGGGCGACGGAGCGCGTGGTCGGCCATCTCTACAACGAGGCCACCGCCGCGTTTCTGGATACACGCGCGATCGGCCTGTCCGGTCAGATGCACGGTGCGGTCATACTCGATGCCGGCGGCCTGCCGGTCCGGCCGGCGATGGTCTGGAATGACGGCCGTGCCGTAGCCGAGTGCGCGGTGCTGACCGACGCGGTGCCGGGTTTGGCCGAAATTGCCGGCGTCATCGCGATGCCGGGGTTCACCGCGCCGAAGCTTATGTGGCTGCGAACGCATGAGCCGGAGAATTTCGCGCGCATTCGCCGCGTCGTGCTGGCGAAGGATTTCGTGCGCTTGCGCCTCACGGGTGAGATCGCGACCGACACGTGCGACGCCGCCGGCACGCTGATCCTCGATGAGGCGCGGCGTGACTGGTCGGATGCGATCCTTGCCGCGGTCGGCGTGGCACGGGAGCAGATGCCGCGGCTGCTGGAAGGAAATGCGGTATCCGGGTTGCTGCGGCCGGGCATCGCGGCGTCGTGGGGGTTGCGCCATCCGGTCGTCGTGGCCGCCGGCGGCGGAGACTCTGCGGCCGGCGCGGTCGGCATCGGCGCGATCGACGACGGAGACTCGTTTCTCTCGCTCGGAACGTCGGCGCAGATTTTCGTGACGCGCGATCGGTACGAGCCGAAGCCGGCGACGTTGATTCACGCATTCGCGCATGTGCTGCCGGGGTCGATGGTTCGAGCAGGGCGGCGCTGCTCAACGGCGCGGCGCTCTCGACTGGATCGCGCGGGTCGTCGGCGCGGATGTCGAGACGTTGCTGGCGCAAGCGGAGGCGCGGTTCGCGGGGCCGGCGAGCGTGATGTTCCTGCCGTATCTCGCCGGCGAGCGGACGCCGCTCAAACGATCCGGATGCGCGCGGCGCGTTTGCCGGGCTGGAGTAATGCGACGTCGCCGCTCGATCTGGTCCAGGCCGTGCTGGATGGCGTGGCGCTGTCGCTGGCCGACGGGCAGCAAGCCTTTGGCAATGCAGCCCTTTCGCCGCTGCCGATGATCGGTGGCGGGGCGCGCAGCCGGTTCTGGATGCGGCTGATTTCCGCGGCGATGGGGCGTCCGTTGCTGAGGGTTTCCGGCGGCGACAACGGGCCGGCGTTCGGTGCCGCGAGGCTGGCGCGGATGGCGGTTTCCGGGGAAACGCCGGAAGCGGTTTGCACCAAGCCGGCGTGGAGGAGGTGATCGAGCCCGATCCGGAGTTGCAGGCGGCGTTATGCCGAGCGGCTCGTAGTTTTCCGGCGGCTCTATCGCTCGCTCAAGGCAGCTCGTTGAGCCATGGCGGGTTGGCGCCGGGGCGCGAGACGGTGACCGCCGCTGCATTGGCGGCAAAGGTCAGGGCATCGGTGAGTTCGTCCGCGCTCAGTTGCGCCATGCGCGCTTTGGTCAGCAGCGTCTTCTGGTCGAGGCGAGCGAGGGTCGCGGCGCTGAAGGTGTCGCCCGCGCCGACGGTGTCGGCGACTTTCACCGCGATGCCCGGGACGCTGACTTTGGCATGGTGCGAAATCGCGACGGCGCCGTCGCCGCCCTTGGTGAGCACCACGATCTTTGCGCCGAGCTTCAGATAGCGGGCGGCGAGGTCATCGAAGGACAGCGACTCGTGCAGCCACGCGAGATCCTCCTCGCTCAGCTTGACGATGTCGGCCATCGCGACAAGGCGATCGATGCGGGCGAGGTAGCCGTCGCGATTCTTGATCAGCGTCGGGCGGACGTTGACGTCGAGGGAGATCACGCGGTCGGCGAATTCGCGCTGCATCAGATATTCGAGCGTCGAGCCGCACGGTTCCTCGGCGAGGCTGAAGGAGCCGAAGTGGAGGGCGGTCACTGTCTTGGGCAGCGCGGGGACGTCGTTCTCGGTCAGCATCCTGCCCGCCGAATGTTCGTCGAAGAAGGCGTAGCGCGCGTTGCCCTCCGACAGGCTGACGAAGGCCAGCGTGGTCGGGCGGTCGCTGAAATTTGCGAGGCTGGTGTCGACGCCGGAGGCGTGCAGCGAGCGGCGCAGGATGTCGCCGAAAAGATCGGTCGAGAGGCCGCCGAAGAATCCCGCCGGCGTGCCGAGGCGGCCGATGGCGATGGCGACGTTGAACGGCGAGCCGCCGGCGAACGGGGCGAAAACGGCCGATCCGTCAGTCGCCTGGCGGGGCAGGAAATCGATCAGGGCTTCGCCGCAGGAGACGATCATGCCGGGAGGCTAACACAAGCTGCGCGGCCGATTCCGGTGCTGAATGCGATCTTAACCAAAACCGGAAAATTGCATGTCTTTCCAATGGTGTTAGCACCTACAACAGGGCTCCCAGCGGGCGGAAAAATCATGTCAGTGGTCGAGGAACGCCAGGCCCTTTTCGATCCGCGGATCGACGCGAAATCGGCCGGACGTTCGGCTGCTCGCGGCCTGGATGGGCACCTCGGCCTGACAATCGTACATGACCTCGCCGAGATGGAAACCGTCTGGCGCGCCTTCGAGGCGACGGCCGACTGCACGGCGTTCCAGACCTACGATTGGCATGCGGCGTGGCAGTGGCACATCGGCGCCCAACGCGGCGTGATCCCGGCGATCGTCGTCGGGCGGGCACGGGGCAAGGTTGCCTTCATCCTGCCGCTGGCGATCGAGCGCGGTCGCATCGTGCGCCGGCTGATCTGGCATGCCTCGGAGCTTTGCGACTACAACGCGCCGCTGCTCGCGCCGGATTTCGCCGACGCCGTCACGGGCGACTTCGGTGCTGTGTTCGGGCAGGCGATGCGCGCAATCGCGGCAGAGACGCCGTTCGACGCGGTGGTGCTGACGAGGATGCCGGCCGTGGTCGGCGCCCAGCGCAACCCGATGCTCGATCTCGATGCGACGCTCAATCCGAGCGGCGCGTATCTCATGGCCATCGCCGGGCCGTGGGAGAAATTCTACAAGGACAAGCGTTCGTCGGCGACGCGGCGGCACGATCGCTCCAAGCGCAAGCGTCTCGCCGAGTTCGGGGCGGTGGAATTCGTGACCGCGGTCGAGCCCTGCGATATCGAGAAGACACTTGACGCGCTGTTCGCGCAAAAGGCGGCGTCGTTCGCGACCCGCGGTGTTTCCAATTTCCTGGCGCGGCCCGGCACGCGCGATTTCTTCCGCGCGCTCGGCGCCGATCCGGCCTTTCGCGACATCCTGCATGTCGCGCGGCTGAAGGTGGGGTCACGGCCGCGACCAATCTCGGGCTGGTCTTCCGCGGCCGCTACTATCACGTGCTGGCAAGCTATGACGCCGGGCCGGTGGCGCGCTTCGGGCCAGGCACGGCGCACCTGCACGAATTGATCGGCTACGCCATCGGCCGCGGCTGCACGACCTTCGACTTCACGGTCGGCGATGAACCGTACAAGCGCGACTGGTGCGACAGCGAACTGAGCCTTTACGATTTCCGCGCAGCGACGAGCCGGCGCGGCCGGCTGGCGGTGACGGCTTCGGTCGCAGCGGCGCGGATGAAACGTTTCGTGAAGCAGACGCCGCTGCTGTCCCAGGCGGTCTACCGTTCACGCATTGCGATCGCCTCGCTCAGGCGAGGTCGCGGCGATACTGCCGCCAGCCACGACGAACCAGCAGGGAATCCCTAAGTGTCCAGCCGCCACGCTCTTGTTTCACACGCCGACGGGTTTGCGCCTGTCCTTCTGCAGGCGTTCGTTCCGGCGGAACGCGCGCCGACGGAACAAAGCATCGAGATCGGCATCGTCGGCGACCTCGCTGGGGTCGAGGCCGAATGGCGAGCGCTTGAAAAGATCGCCGACGGCACGCCCTTCCAGACCTTCGACTGGCTCGCCACCTGGCAGCGCCATGTCGGGGCCGCCAACGGCAACCGCCCGGCGATCGTCACAGGTCGCGACCGCGAGGGCAATCTTCTCTTCATCTTCGCGCTGGCGATCGAGCGCAAGCTCGGCGTGCGCTGCCTGACATGGCTGGGCTCGGCGCTCTGCGACTACAACGGGCCGCTGCTTCGGCAGGACTTCGCGGCGCGCGTCGGCGCCAATTTCCCACTGCTGTGGCGCCAGATTCTGGCGCTGCTCAGGGCGCATCCGGATTTTCGTTTCGACTACGTCGACCTGTCGAAGATGGTCGACGCCGTTGGCGGGCAGCGCAACCCGTTCTTCGATCTCGATGTGCAGCCGAATCCGAACGGCGCCTATGTTGCCAACCTCGGCGACAATTGGGATGCGTACTACGCTGCCAAGCGCTCAGGGCCGACGCGCAAGAAGGAACGCAAGCAGCTCAAGCAGCTCGGCGAGCACGGCGCTGTCGCCTTCTCCACCGTGCACGAGCCCGCGGATATCGCGGCGACGGTAGAGACGCTCATGATGCAGAAGTCGCGCTCCTTCACGCGGCTCGGCGTCGCCAACAATTTCGAGCGGCCGGGTCATCGGGCGTTTTATCTCGACCTCGTGTCCAATCCGCAGGCGCAGGATCTCATCGAGGTCAGCCGTCTCGACGTCGGGGCGACGATCGCCGCCACGAGCCTCGGGCTGCGCTTCGGCGACGGCTACTATCTGGTGCTTTCCAGCTACCAGGACGGCGAGCTTGCGCGTTTCGGTCCCGGACGGGCGCACCTCAACGAGCTCATCCGGCACACCATCGACGCCAAGATGCGGCGCTTCGATTTCACCATCGGCGACGAACCCTATAAGCGCGACTGGGCCGACGGCGTCGTGCGGCCGCACGATCATCTCGCGGCGGCGACGCTCCGCGGCCGCGCGATGGTCGCTGCGATCCTGGGCTTCCGGGCGGCGAAGCGGTTCGTCAAGCAAACGCCGATGCTGTGGGAGGCTTATAGCCGCCTGCGGGCGTGGCGCGGAGCGCGGGCGGCGGGGAAGCAGACCGCGGTGCCCGTGGCGGACAACGCCGAAGCCGAGTAGGCCCGACGGCCCTTCAGGAATTTGATGTCTGCGGGCGTGCCGGCGCTGCCGCGGCAAGGCGATCGCGGAGTTTTGCTACGCCGAGCTGGCGGGCGACGTGGTTGGCGAAGCGGCGGGCCCGCCAGAGGATGCTCGTATCCGTCGCGATCGAGCGGACGTATTGGGCCATCGCGGTCGAGGCGGCGTCGGAGGCCTGCTTGACGGGGTCGTCGTAGAAGGCCGCGATTTTTTTCGGCGTCCATGCCGGGGGTCGCCAGCCACGCCGGGATGTGGAGGTGGCAGAGGCGCTCGGCGTCGGTCAGCGCCTTGCCCGAGCCGGTGCCGGCCGCCGGGCACGAGGTCGCGAAGGCGTCGCCGATGACGACGATGCCGGCCTGCCGGTGTCCGCCGGTGACGGTGAGATCGACCGGGCGGATCTTGACGTCGCCGTCGACCGCGAAGGGGCCGACGAGCTCGGCGAGTTCCGGCATCGCCTCGAGCAGGGTCGCAACCGGGGCGTGACGCATCGCCTTCAGCCACGGATCGCGCATGTCGCGGTAGACGAAGAAGTTGGCGCGCATGGTGTCGCCGACGGGGAACATCGACAGGTACGCGATGCGTTCGTCGAGCCGCGACGGATACACGGTCAGCGCCGGGAAGGCGAACCGCGGCCGGCCCACGGGCGTGAGATCGAAGCCGATGGTGATCGAATGATTGGGGCTGACGACGTAGCGCGTGATGCCGAGCGTGTGGCGGAGGCCGACGTTGAGGCCGGTCGCCATGACGATCAGCCGCGCCAGATTTCGTCGCCGTTGGCGAGCGTCACCTGCTGGCGTTGCTCGCCGGTCGCGATCGCCGCGGCCTTGCTTTCGACCAGGGGAACCGCCGGCGGGATGGCGCCGCGGATCGCATTCACCAGCGTGTCGTAGTGGAAATAATACTGGCCGAGCGTCTTCCTCTCGACATGGGCGGGCCCGCGACGGGCGATCCACACGTCGCCGCTCGTCGATGAGGCACGCCGCACCGCATCCTCGAGGCCGGTGGTCGTGAGCACGCGCACCTGGTCGCGGTCGAGTTTCTCGCAGCGGAAATCGGGCGGGTAGACCGGGTGCGGATCGACCAGCAGCGCGTCGATGTCGGCACGGCCGAGCATCGCGGCGGTGGCGGAGCCAGCGAGACCGCCGCCGATGATTGCTATGTCCGTTTGCCGGGTGACCACGGGTCTGGCTCCGTCGTTAATGCTTGAGACTGCGAAGGCGCGCCGGCAGGCGGCGGCTGAGGTAGCGCCACAGGACGAGCGGCAGGTCGGCGATTGCGGGCAGGGGATCGTTGCCGGAGAAGGCCGCGAAGACGATCGGCTTGCGGAACACCGACAGGTAGTCGCGGATGCTGAGGTTGCCGCGCGCCCATTCTTGCGCGGCGGCGACGATGTCGCGCGACAGATGCATCCAGACGACGCCGGGGCGGGCGCGGACGAGCGGCAGCAGCGGCTCGCCGACGGCGAGGCGCCAGGCGAGATAGGGGAAATCGACGCCGGCGGCGGCGCCGAGCGCGGTCCACGACCAGGCACGCGGATTGACGTCGAGAATCTTGTAGCGGCGGTCGCGGTCGTCGTACTTGAACTCGACCTCGACCAGGCCGCTGTAGTCGAGCGACTTCAGGAATTTGACGGCCGCGGCTTCGACCTCGGGCCGGTCGACGGTCTCGACGCAGGTGCTGGTGTAGCCGAAGTCGACGGGATATTGCCGCGTGCGGCGCGCGACCAGCGAGGCGACGGGGGCGCCGCGATCCCAAAGGGCGGCATAGGAAAACTGGTGCATGCCGTCGCCGGGGATCAGCTCCTGCAGCACCACCGCCGGCGCGCCGACCATCGCCACGGCGCGGTCGTAGAGGGCGAGCAGCGCGGCGCGGTCGCCGGCGCGCCAGACCTTGGCGAGGGTGAAGGCGTTGGTGGTGTCGCGGCTGGTCGGCTTGAGGATCACCGGGTAGGCGAAGTCCTGCGCGGCGACGTCGTCGCGGTCCTTCGGGTAGAAGCTGCGCGGCGCATCGACGCCGACGGTGGCGGCGCGCTCGTAGGTGAGGCGCTTGTCGTGGGCCCAGCGGGTCGTTTCCCACGGCGGCGTGGTCAGACGGAACACGGCGGCGAGTTCGTCGTGATGCTCGGCGACGAGCTTCACCTCGGCGTCGCCGCCGGCGAACAGGACCCAGTTTTCGAGTTTGTTGGTGCGGGCGATGGCGATGAGTTTGGCGACGGCGTCGGGCTCGTCGCTCGACCAGGCGACGGTCTTCGCACGGAAGCGCGAGAAGCGGACGACCGGATGGCCACCGGTCGCGACCCACACCGGAATGCCGCGCTCGCCGAGACTGCGCGCGATCGCGAGCGAACCGTGCGCGCCGCCGATGATGAGCGCGCCGGGCAGCCTGGTGCCGGGCTTTTCCGCGGCCGAGAGTTGGGGATTAACGGCGCCCAGTGCGGCCGAAGCATCGGCAACCTCGCCGGGGTGCAGTTTGCGCTCGTTCAACACGGAATTCCGCCTTGTCCCGCCGCCGCTTTCGCGTCCGAATTCGTCGCCACGCCTTCGGTCATGGAGGCGTGCCGTGCCGCTTCCACCGCGGCACTATTGGCACTTTCGGCGTTAGGGGAAACGACTGACTAACTTTAACCTTAAAGACATCGCTCACCCGTCGCGGTTGGCCCGATCGTGCAACGTATCGCGCGCCTGGCGGGCGAGCGGGCCATGCCGGTTCGACCGTCCGCCTCCGGTTAACGTTAATAGCTCCCATTCGATGCTCTGCGTTTACGATAGCGGGGGTTTCGCTTTGTCACGCCCGAGTGCGGTCGATACGGTCGCGCGCGAAGGATGACCGGGCGGGACATGCGCTTAGAGCAGTATCTCAACGACAGTGCCGTGCGCTTCGCCAAGCGGATCGCCGTGGTGGCCGGCGGACGCGAGCATTCGTATGGTGAGCTCGCGCGGAGCTCGAACCGCGTCGCGGCGGCGCTGGCGGCCCGCGGCATCGGGCGGGGCGATCGCGTCGCGCTTTTCATGGACGATAATTTCGAGGCGGTGGTCTGCGCCTTCGCCGTGCTGAAGGCGGGCGCGGTGGCGACGCCGATCGAGCCGACGACGGACGCCGACGCCCTGGCGCGGGCGCTGGTGCGCACGGGCGCAGTGGCAATCGCGACCGAGGCGCGGCTGGCATCGGTGGCGGCGTTGGCGACGGCGCGCGCGCGTGCCATCCGGCTGGTGCTGCTGTGCGGCGGCGACCGCGCGACCGCGAGCGCGAGCTGCATGATTTTCGAGGACATCGCCGGCGGCATCGGGCCCGGCCCCGAGCTCAAGCGGGCGGGCCCGGCCTCCGATCTGGCGCTGCTGATGTCGTCGCCGGGGCCGGATGGCGCACCCGCCGAATCGGGACTGACGCATGCCGAAGTCATCGCGGCGGCAGGCGTGACGCCGCAGGAGAAACGCGCGTTTTCGGCGGTGCTCAGCTATTACGGCCTTTGCCAGTTGTTCGCCACGGTGCGGGCCGGCGCGACGCTGGTGCTGGCGACGCCGTCGGCACTCCGCCGCGCGCTTGCCGCGCAGATCGCCGACGATGACGGCGCCGTTCCGGCGCTGGTGGCATAGGGGAGGCGGGCATTGGCCGACCGGAAATCCGTTTTTCGCGCCGGGCTCGACACGCTCTACTTCAGCGGCGCGCATCGCGTGGCGCGGCAGTTCCTGGCCGGCGAGGGCGCCATCCTCACCTTCCATCGCGTGCGGCCGGCGCGCGCCGATCCGTTCCAGCCGAACGGCAGTCTCGAAATCACGCCGCAGTTTCTCGACGAGGTGCTGACGTCGCTCCGCGCCGAGGGTATCGAGATCGTGACGCTCGACGAGGTGCATCGGCGGCTGATGGCCGGCGAGCGCACGCGCCGCTTCGTCGCGCTGACCTTCGACGACGGCTTCCGCGACAATCTCGAATTTGCCTGGCCGGTGCTGAAGCGGCACCAGGCGCCGTTCACGATCTACGTGCCGTCCGACTTTGCCGAGGGACGCGGCGAGCTGTGGTGGATCGTGCTCGAGATGGCGATCGCGCAGCACGACCAGATCGAGGTGACGCTCGACGGCGCCGAGCATGTCTTCGACTGCCCAACGGCGGAGACGAAGCAGGCGACGTTCGAGGCGATCTACCGGCACCTCAGGACGCGCGAGACCGAAGCCGAGCTCCGGCAGGTCTGCCGCGAGCTGGCGTTCGGCTACGGCATCGACATCGGCAAACTCTGCCGCGAGACGTGCATGGGCTGGGACGAGCTGGCGTTCCTCGCCAACGATCCGCTGGTCACCATCGGTGCGCACACCGTGATGCATCCGATCCTGATGAAGCTTTCGGCCGAGGCGGCGCGGGCGGAGATGCTCGACGGGGCGCGTGCGATCGCCGCCAATCTCGGCAAGATGCCGGCGCACTTCGCCTATCCGGTCGGCGGCACCGATGCGGCGGGGCCGCGCGAATTCGCGATGGCCGCAGGGGCCGGGTTCAAGACGGCGGTGACGACGCGGCCGGGCGTGCTGTTCCACGACCACGCGCGGTACCTGACGGCGCTGCCGCGGATATCGGTCAACGGCGCGTTCCAGCGCATGCGCTATCTCGACGTGCTGCTTTCGGGCGCGCCGTCGGCGCTGATCAACCGCTTCCGCCGCGTCGCCGCTGCGTGATACCGCTCTCTCCGAGGAGAGACGCGTGGCCATCGTCATCACCGGTTCGGAAGGCAACATCGGGCGGCGCCTGAAGGCCGCGTTCCCGGGCGCGATCGGCATCGACGTGCTGCCGGGCGCCGACATCGTTGCCGATCTTGCGACCATCGATTTCGAGCGCCGGCTGATCGGCGATGCACTGCGGAATGCGGATGCGGTGGTGCATCTCGCGACCAGCGCCAATCCCGACGCGCCGGACGATGTGCACTGGACGGCGGTGGCGAATGCGGCGCGGCTGTTCGCGGCCTCCGCCGCGGCCGGCGTGCCGGTGATCGTGGCCGCGTCGTCGGACTGGGCGGAGCCGCGCAACGGGCGGGCGGTCAACGCGTACGGGATGTCGAAGCGCGCGATCGAGGCGATGTGCGCGATGTACGCGCTGGCACCGGACCGGCGCGCGGTGGCCCTGCGCGTTGGCTGGGTGCCGGCGTCGGCGGCGGCGCTGGAGGGCGCGGAGGATTGGCTGCGCGCGAATTATTGGGACGATGCGCGGCTGGTGAAGGAATTCCGGATTGCATTGGGGATGAAGGAGTAGCTTCCCCGCCACTGTCATCCTTCGGCGGCGCGGAGCGCCGTCCGGAGGACCGATGTCCTCATGATTCGCTGTCAGATAGTTTGCCGAAGCTGGTCCTCCGGTCGAGGCCTCGGCTTCGCCGAAGGATGACAGTGGAGGGGAGGTGCGTGGGAATGAGGAACGCCCGGAGCATGAGGCTAGATCAGCTTCCGCTTCGCCAGATTCCGCATCAGGGCCGCTGCGCCAAATGTCCACGGTTCGGCCTCATGCGTCGCCACGACGCGGTTCGAGAGGCGGCCGAGCTTGGGCGAGGCGATGGTGACGATGTCGCCCTTCTTGTGGGTGAAGCCCTGGCCCTTGGCGTCGCGGTCTTCGACGGGCGCGAACATCGTGCCGAGGTAGAGGGCGACGCCGTCGGGGTAGCGGTGGTTTGGACCAATGGTGGCCGCCATGAGGTCGGCGGGATCGCGGCTGATGCGGCTCATCTGGCTGCCGCCGCGGAGCGCGAAACCTTCCTCGCCGTCGACCGACAGATCGACCTGCGCCTTGCGGACGTCGTCGAGCGAGAAGTGGCGGTCGAAGAGGCGGAGGAACGGGCCGATCGCGGCGCTGGCGTTGTTGTCTTTCGCCTTGCCGAGCAGGAGCGCGGAGCGGCCTTCGAAGTCGCGGAGGTTGACGTCGTTGCCGAGCGCGGCGCCGACGATCGTCCCGGCCGAGCTGGCGACGATGACGACTTCCGGCTCGGGATTGTTCCAGCTCGAGCCGGGGTGGACGCCGATCTCGGCGAGGTGGCCGACGGCGGCCATGGGCGGCGCCTTGGTGAAGATTTCGGCGTCGGGGCCGATGCCGACCTCGAGGTATTGCGACCACATGCCCTTGTCGATGAGCAACTGCTTCAGCGCCATCGCCTCTTTCGAGCCGGGCTTGAGGCGGGAGAGATCGTCGCCGATGACGGCGCCGATGTCGCGGCGGATCGCCGGGGCGAGGTCGGGGGCGCCGCGCGCCTTTTCCTCGATGACGCGCTCCAGCATCGAGACGGCGAAGGTGACGCCGGCGGCTTTTATTGCCTGCAGGTCGGTCGGTGCGAGCAGCCACGGCTGCGAGGCGTTGCGCCGGTCGCGCGGCGTGTTGGCAAGGATGGCGGCGAGCAGGCCGACCGGCTCGCCCTCGGCATCGTGGGCGAGGGCGGCCGGAAGCGGCGCCTCGCAGAGGTCGCGCATGGTCGGCACCGTCGCCGAGATGTCGACCAGCTCGGCGCCGCGGAGCGCCACGACCGAGGGGCCGTCGCGATCGGGACGCCAGACGCGGCCGACCAGCGCCGCCTGCTCGTGGTCGTCGGGGAGGGCGAACGCCGCATGCGTGTCGAGGGGCATTGTCGTCTCCCGCTTGTGCCGGTTGTCTTATTTCGCGGCGCCGCTGCCGTCGAGCATCTCGCGGACCTTGCGGGCGAGGTCGTGCTGGGCGAACGGCTTCGACAGAAGCTGGACGCCGGGGTCGAGGCGGCCGTGGTGGATGATGGCGTTCCGCGTGTAGCCCGTGGTGAACAGCACGGGCAGCTCGGGGCGGAGCGCCAGTGCGCGGTTGGCGAGTTCGCGGCCGCTCATGCCGGGCAGCACGACGTCGGTGAACAGGAGATCGACGCTCGGCTCGTATTTCAGGATGCGCAGCGCCGCCTCGGCCTCGGCGGCTTCGAGCACGGTGTAGCCCAGCTCCTGCAGTGCGCCGCGGGCGAAGTCGCGGACGCCCTCGTTGTCCTCGACCAGCAGAATAGTCTCGCGGGCGGAGCCGCGCGGAGCCGGTGCCGCCGATGCTGGGCGCGGTGCGGGGACCGAGGCCGCGGCCTCGTCCTGCAGCATGCGCGGCAGGTAGAGTTTCACGGTCGTGCCGTGGCCGACCTCGCTGTAGATGCGGACGTGGCCGCCGGATTGCTTAACGAAGCCGTGGACCATGGCGAGGCCCAAGCCGGAGCCTTGGCCGGCGGGCTTGGTGGTGAAGAACGGCTCGAAGGCGCGTTCGAGCAGCTCGGGCGGGATGCCGCCGCCGGTGTCGGCGATGCTGAGCAGGACGTATTGCCCGGGCGTCACGTCGCCGAACTGGCGGGCGTAGGCCTCGTCGAGATACGTGTTGGCCGTCTCGATGGTGAGGCGGCCGCCTTCCGGCATGGCGTCGCGGGCGTTGACGCAAAGATTGATCAGCGCGTTCTCGACCTGGTTGGCATCGGCGAGTGTCGGCCACAGGCCGGCGGCCAGGATCGTCTCGACGTTGATGGTCTCGCCAAGGGTGCGGCTGAGAAGATCGGACATGCCGGCGACCAGCCGGTTGAGGTCGAGGCGCGTCGGGTCCAGCGCCTGGCGGCGGGAGAAGGCGAGCAGGCGGTGCGTCAACTGCGCGGCATTGCGCGCGCCTTGCAGCGCAAGGTCGACGGGCTTGGCCAGCGCGGTCGCGAAGGCCGCGATGTCGGTCTGCTGCGCGCTGTCGGCGAGGCGGCGCTTCAGCGTGTCGAGGTTGCCGATGATGATGGTCAGCAGGTTGTTGAAGTCATGCGCGATGCCGCCGGTAAGCTGGCCGACGGCCTCGATCTTCTGCGCCTGGCGCAGCGTCTCCTGTGTCTCGCGGCGGAGCGTCACCTCGGCTTCCAGCTCGGTCGCGCGCTGGCGCGCCTCGGCCAGCGCACTGCGGGCGGCGTTGGCGAGGAAAGCGGCCAGCGCCATGGCGGCGGCGAGGCTGGCGATGACCAGACCGAGCAGCCAGGCGCGGGCGGCGGCGGCGGCGTCCTGGCGCACCATCAGCGTGTCGCGCTCGCTGTCGCTGATCTGCTGGATGACGATGCGGATCTGGTCCATCGCCGTCTTGCCCTGGCCGGCGATGACCATGTCGCGGGCGGCGGCGGTCTGGCCGGCGCGGTTGAGATCGATGGTGTGGGCGGCGATGGCGAGGCGCGTGTCGACCAGCGGGCGGAGCGCGATCACGCGCGCGGCCTGGTCGGGGTCGCCCTCGGTCTCCTCGGTCAGCGCGTCGAGGACGCGGTCGAGCGTGTCGCGAGCGGTGTTGTAGGGCTCGAGGTACGATTCGTCGTTGGTGAGCAGGTAGCCGCGCTGGCCGGTCTCGGCATCCTGCAGGGTGCTGAGCAGCCGGGTCGCGACCTGGCGGATCATGTAGCTCTGGGTGACCAGCCGATCGGCTTCCGTGGAGCGCAGCGCCATGTACACCGCGGCGGCGCCGGCGACGACCACCAGCGCAAAGGCGGCAACGAGCACACCGGCGTAAGACGCACGGCGGCTCCATCGGCCGCGCCAGAACTGCTGCCAGAAATCAGCCAACCGCGGCTCCAAGCGCATGATCGCGATGGGGATACTAGGTCGCGGCGCCGCGGCGCGCTATGTTCCCCGGCGCATCCTTAACGTTATGCCGCAGAGAAAACGCCCCCCATGAGCCGCGTGCTCGTGCTCGACGACGAACCGCTGATTGCGATGATGCTGGAAGACTGGCTGGCCGAGCTTGGCCACCAGACACTCGGCCCGGCACGGACCATCGCCGCGGCCCTCGAACTGGTGGAAAACGGGGCGCCGGAGGCCGCCATCCTCGATCTGTCGATCAACGGGGAGATGTCGTACGCGGTGGCCGAGCGGCTGGCGGTGCGCGGGATTCCGTTCGCGTTTGCCACCGGGCACGGCGCCGCGCGGCTGCAGGCGCCGTACGATGCGGTGCCGATGCTTGGCAAGCCGTTCGACTTTGCGGGGGTGAAGGCGATCGTGGCGAAGCTGACTGGCGGCGCAGGCGGCTAAGTCATCGCCCACCATCTCGGGCGTTTGGGATGGGAGAGACACCCCTCCCCAAACCGCCTTTGGCGGTTTGACCCTCCCGCAAGGGGAGGGTTCGCTTCGCTGCGCGACCGAGACTCCGCCCGTTGAGCCCTCCGCTTGTGGGAGGGCCAAAGCCGCATCGCGGTTTTGGGAGGGGTGTCTCTCCTGCCCAAGATTCCCAACGCTATTTCAACGCCGAGAGGCGCCTACATCACCGCGCCGATTTGCCAGGGCACGAATTCGTTATCGCCGTAGCCGAGTTCCTCAGACTTCGACTTTTCGCCTGAGGCCACTGCGATGACCTTGTCGAGAATCTCGCGGCCCTTCTGCTCGATCGAGACGCCGTCGAGGATGTCGCCGCAGTTGACGTCCATGTCCTCGGTCTGGCGGATCCAGGTGTCGTTGTTGGTGGCGAGCTTGATCGACGGCGCCGGCTTGAAGCCGAAGGCGGAGCCGCGGCCGGTGGTGAAGGCGATGACGTTGCAGCCCGAGGCGACCTGGCCGGTGACGCCGACCGGATCGTAGCCTGGCGAATCCATGAAGACGAAGCCGCGGGTCGTGATCGGCTCGGCGTAGTGGTAGACGCCGCGCATCGTGGTGGTGCCGCCCTTGGCAGCGGCGCCCAGCGACTTTTCGAGGATCGTGGTGAGGCCTCCGGCCTTGTTGCCGGGCGAGGGGTTGTTGTTCATCTCGCCCTTGTTGCGGGCGGTGTAGTCTTCCCACCACTTGATGATGCCGACGAGCTTCTCGCCGATCTCGCGGGTGGCGGCGCGGCGCGTCAGCAGGTGCTCGGCGCCGTAGATCTCGGGCGTCTCGCAGAGCACCGCGGTGCCGCCCTGCTCGACCAACAGGTCGGCGGCGAAGCCCAGCGCCGGGTTGGCGGTGATGCCGGAGTAGCCGTCGGAGCCGCCGCACTGCAGCGCCAGCATCAGCTCGGAAACGGGCAGCGTCTCGCGGCGGGCGGCGTCGGCGGTGGGCAGCATCTCCTTGATCATCTCGATGCCGCGCTGGACGGTCTTGCGCGTGCCGCCCGTGGCCTGGATGGTCATGGTGCGGAACATGTCGTGTTCCTTCATCCCGTACTCGTCGACGAGATCGGGGATCTGCATCACCTCGCAGCCGAGGCCGACCATGAGTGCGCCGCCGAGGTTCGGGTGCGTGGCGTAGCCCCACTCGGTGCGCTGCATGACCTGGAAGCCTTCCGAGCCCTTGCCCGCCATGCCGCAGCCGGAGCCCTGTACGAACGGGACGACGCCGTCGATGTGCGGGTAGTCGTCGAGGATGCCGGAGCGGTTGAACTCGTCGGCGATGAAGCGGGCGACGGAGGCCGAGCAATTCACGCTGGTGAGGATGCCGATGTAATTGCGCGTGCCGACCTTGCCGTTTTTGCGCCTGTAGCCCTCGAAGGTGCGGCGCTGCTCGAGCGGCAGCACATGCTCGGGCTCTGCGGCCTCGGCGAAATGATAGTCGCGGGCGAAATCGTGGACGCCGCAGTTGTGGGTGTGGACGTGCTCGCCGGGGCGGATGTCGGCGGTGGCGAAGCCGATGATCTGGCCGAATTTTTTCACCGGCTCGCCGGTCCGGATCGCGATCGTCGCCATCTTGTGGCCCTTGGGCACGCGGCTGATGGCGGTGACGCCCTCGGCGACGGCGCCGACCAGAATCGGGTCAACCGAGACGATGACGTTGTCGGCGGGATTGAGCCGCAGGACGCGGGGATTCCTGGCGCGCTCGGAAAGGCCGGGCATCGTCACAATGGCATCGGTCGGCGGCGTCATCGGCATTGCTTTCCGGCCGCCGGAGCAGCCATTTCGCACTGGGCAGACAAGATATGGCAGGACTTGCCCCTGCGGTGCAATTACGCCGCGGAACCGTAAGGTCAAGCTGGCATCCGGGGCTATGTCAGGCAGGCGCGGCTTGCAGGGAAGCGGTTAACGCCACAGCTATAGGTTTGGGCCGCGGCGCGTGCCCGGAGGGCGTCACATGAAGACGGCACTGGTCACGGGAGCCTCGTCCGGCATCGGCGAGGCGATTGCGCGGCAGCTTCTGGCGGACGGGTATCGCGTTTACGCCGGGGCGCGGCGGACGGAGCGCATGGCCGATCTTGCCGCGGCGGGAGCGAAGCTTCTGGCGCTCGACGTTACCGACGATGCCTCGATGAAGGCGGCCATCGCCGCGATCGAGGCGGAGAGCGGCGGCATCGACGTGCTGGTCAACAACGCCGGCTATGGCTCCTACGGTTCGCTCGAGGAGGTGCCGATCGACGAGGGACGGCGGCAGTTCGAGGTCAACGTCTTCGGCCTGGCGCGGCTGACGCAGCTCGTCTTGCCGGGCATGCGGACGCGGCGCGATGGCGCCATCGTCAACATCAGCTCGATGGGCGGCAAAATCTACGAGCCGTTCGGCGCCTGGTATCACGCGACGAAATTCGCGGTGGAAGGGATGAGCGACAGCCTGCGGCTGGAACTGGCGCCGTTCGGCATCCGCGTCATCCTGATCGAGCCGGGCGGCATCCGAACCGAGTGGAGCGGCATCTCGCGGGACAATCTGCTGCAGCACTCGGGCTCGGGGCCATATGCGAAACAGGCGCAGGCGCATGCGCGTCTGCTTGGCAGCGCCGATACCTCGTCGCTGGTGTCGCCGCCGGAGGTCGTGGCGCGCACGGTGTCGCAGTCGCTGAAGGCGCGGCGGCCGCGCACGCGCTACGCCAGCGGCGGCGGGGCGCGGCCGATCCTGTGGCTGCGGCGGCTGTTGCCGGACAAGGCGATGGACGCGCTGCTGCGGCTGATGTTCCGCGTCGCGTCCTAGCGCGCGGCGGCCTCTATCTCGCTGCGCGTCGGGAAGCTCGGCTGGGCGCCGGCTTTGGTCGTTGCCAGCGATCCGGCGACGGCGGCCTTGGTCATGGCGGCGCGCATGTCGGCGCCTTCGTCGAGATACGCGGCGAGCACGCCGCAGAAGGTGTCGCCGGCGCCGGTGGTATCGACCGGCGTTACGGCGAGCGCCGGGACGCGGATCAGGGCGCCTTCGTGGACGGCGACGGCACCCTCGGCGCCGAGCGTCGCGATGACGGTGCGGCCGAGGCGGCGGGCCAGGGCCGTGGCGGTCGCGTCGGCGCCCTTGGCCGAGACGCCGAGGTGGTGCGCCAGATCGGCGGCCTCGTGCTCGTTGACGATGATGGTGTCGAAGGCGGCGATGTCTTCCGCCGCCAGCGCCGTGTAGGGCGCGAGCGACAGCACGACGCGGGTGCCGGCGGCGCGTGCGGCCTTGGCGGCGGCGAGGCTTTCGGGGAACGGCACCTCCATCTGCAGCAGCAGCGTGTCGCGCGGGCCGAACGCGTCGGCCGGGATCGAGGCGGCGCCGGCGTGGCCGTTGGCGCCGGGCGCGATGACGATGGCGTTCTCGCCCTTTTCATCGACGGTGATGAGGGCGAGGCCGGTAGTGTGCGGCAGGCGGGAGACGCCGGTCAGCTCGACGCCGGCCGGCTTCAGCTCGAGCAGGGCGGTGTCAGCGAAGGCGTCGTAGCCGATCGCGCCATACATGCGGACCCTGGCGCCGGCGCGGCGGGCGGCGAGCGCCTGGTTGGCGCCCTTGCCGCCGGGGATCAGCGCGTAGTCGGAGCCGCGCACCGTCTCGCCCGGGCCGGGCGTGCGCTGGACGCGGGTGACGAGATCGACGTTGATCGAGCCGAAGACGACGATCATCTGATGTTCCTCGCGGTCGTCGCGTGTCACCTCTCCCTGAGGGAGAGGGCTTCGGATCTTGTGGGCGAAGCGAACAGAGACGAAGGGTGAGGGGTTAGGGACCCCTCGGCCCAAACTCCTGTCCCTAACCCCTCACCCCATTCGCCTAGTTCGCTTCGCTCTCAACGCTCATGGCCCTCTCCCTCCAGGGAGAAGGGTTCTGAGTTTGAGCCGCGACCTAGCGTTCGGTGAACGGGACGCCGCCCTTGGCCTTGGAGTCTTTCGCCGACTCGACGATCTGGACGGTGACCGCGTCGGGCGCCGTGCCGAAGTTTTTCACGACCGCGTCGGTGATGTCCTTCATCAGGCCCTTCTTCTGTTCCGCGGTGCGGCCCGCGACGGCGTAGACGTAAACTTCAGGCATGGTCGTTTCCTCTGGCAAAATCGGAGCGGCACTCTGGCCCACCGCGGGGGCATCCGGCAATGCTACTTCGCACCGCACAATTCCTGTTTTCGCAAACGCACAATCCGGCTAAGGATATGCCTTACCGGGCGTATTCCGGCGAGGGGCTGTCAGCGTGCGGATCAAGAAGATTCTGGTTGCCAACCGGTCCGAGATCGCCATCCGCGTCTTCCGGGCCGCCACCGAATTGGGCATGGGCACGGTCGCGGTCTTCTCGGAGGAAGACAAGCTCGCCCTCCATCGCTTCAAGGCAGACGAGGCCTACCAGATCGGCAAGCGGCCCGACGGCACCACGATGGGGCCGATCGAGGCGTATCTCTCCATTCCCGAAATCATCCGCGTGGCACGCGAGGCGAAGGTCGACGCGATCCATCCCGGCTATGGGCTGCTGTCGGAGAATCCCGACCTCGCGGAAGCCTGCGCCACCGCCGGCATCATCTTCATTGGGCCGACGCCCGACACGATGCGGATGCTGGGCGACAAGGTTTCGGCGCGCAATCTCGCGGTCTCGGTCGGCGTGCCGGTGATGCCGGCGACCGATCCGCTGCCGGACGACATGGCCGTGGTGAAGTCGGAGGCGGCGCGGATCGGCTATCCGGTGATGCTCAAGGCATCGTGGGGCGGCGGCGGGCGCGGCATGCGCGTCATTCCCGACGAGGAGACTCTCGTCAAGGACATCGGCGCGGCCAAGCGCGAGGCGAAGGCAGCGTTCGGCAAGGACGAGGTCTATCTCGAGAAGCTGGTCGAGCGGGCGCGACATGTCGAGGTGCAGATCCTCGCCGACAGCCATGGCTCGATCGTGCATCTGTTCGAGCGCGACTGCACCGTGCAGCGCCGACACCAGAAGGTGGTGGAGCGCGCGCCGGCGCCGTACCTCGACCAGGCGCAGCGGCAGGAGCTTTGCGGCTATGCCGTCGCGATCGCGCATGCGGCGAAGTACAAGGGTGCCGGCACCGTCGAGTTCCTGATGGATGCCGACAGCGGGCATTTCTATTTCATCGAAGTAAACCCGCGCATCCAGGTCGAGCACACCGTGACCGAGCAGGTCACCGGCATCGACATCGTCAAGGCGCAGATTCACATCGCGGAAGGCGCGGCGATCGGCGAGCCGGAATCGGGCGTGCCGCGGCAGGGCGAGATCAAGCTCAACGGCCACGCGCTGCAGTGCCGCATCACGACCGAGGACCCGGAGCAGAATTTCATCCCGGACTATGGCCGCATCACCGCCTATCGCGGCGCCACCGGCTTCGGCATCCGGCTCGACGGCGGCACGGCGTATTCCGGCGCGGTGATCACGCGCTTCTACGATCCGCTGCTCGAGAAGGTCACCGCGTGGGCGCCGACGCCCGGCGAGGCGATTGCGCGCATGACGCGGGCGCTCCGCGAATTCCGCATTCGCGGTGTGGCGACCAACCTGACGTTCCTGGAAAACGTCATCAACCATCCAAGCTTCCGCGACGCCAGCTACACGACGCGGTTCATCGATACGACGCCGGAGCTGTTCGCGTTCGTGAAGCGGCGCGATCGCGCGACCAAGCTGCTGACTTATATCGCCGACGTCACGGTCAATGGGCATCCGGATACGCGCGGGCGCACCAAGCCTGCCGCCGACGGGCTGACGGTGCCGCCGCCGCGTTTCGATGCGCTGCCGGCGCCGGGCACCAAGCAGCGGCTCGACCGCGACGGGCCGGACGGATTTGCGCGCTGGATGCGCGAGGAGAAGCGGGCGCTGGTCACCGACACGACGATGCGCGATGCGCACCAGTCGCTGCTCGCCACGCGCATGCGCAGCCACGACCTGACGGCGATCGCGTCGGCGTATGCCTCCGCGCTGCCGCAGCTCTTGTCATTGGAGTGCTGGGGCGGGGCGACGTTCGACGTCGCGATGCGTTTCCTCGCCGAGGACCCGTGGGAGCGGCTGCACGATATCCGCGAGAAGGTGCCGAACCTGCTCTTGCAGATGCTGCTGCGCGGTTCCAACGCCGTCGGCTACGCCAACTATGCCGACAACGTCGTGAAGTTTTTCGTGGCGCAGGCGGCGGACGCCGGCGTCGATCTGTTCCGGGTTTTCGACTGCCTGAACTGGGTCGAGAACATGCGCGTCTCGATGGACGCGGTGCGCGAGGCAGGGAAGCTCTGCGAAGGCGCTATGTGCTACACGGGTGACATCCTCGATCCCGACCGCGCCAAGTACAGCCTCAAGTATTACGTCGGGCTGGCAAAGGAACTGGAAGCAGCCGGCGCCAACATCATCGGCATCAAGGACATGGCCGGGCTGCTGAAGCCCGCGGCGGCGACCAAGCTGATCAAGACGCTGCGCGAGGAAAGCGGGCTGCCGTTCCATTTCCACACGCACGACACCTCGGGCATCGCGGCGGCGTCGATCGTGGCCGCGGTCGAGGCGGGCGTCGATGCCTTCGACGCGGCGATGGATTCGATGTCGGGGCTGACCTCGCAAGCGTGCCTCGGCGCGCTGGTCGAGGCGATCGCCGACACGGATCGTGACACCGGGCTCGATCCCGAAGCCATCCGGCGCATCTCGTTCTACTTCGAGGCGGTCAGGGCGAAGTACGTCGCCTTCGAGGCGGACTTCCGCGCCGGCGCGTCGGAGGTCTACCTGCACGAGATGCCGGGCGGGCAGTTCACCAACCTGAAGGAACAGGCGCGGTCACTGGGGCTCGATGCGCGCTGGCACGAGGTCGCGCGTACCTATGCCGACGTCAACATGATGTTCGGCGACATCGTCAAGGTGACGCCGTCGTCGAAGGTGGTCGGCGACATGGCGCTGATGATGGTGGCGTCGGACCTGACGCCGGCCGACGTGCTCGACCCGAAGAAGGAAATCGCGTTCCCCGAGTCGGTCGTGCAAATGATGCGCGGCGACCTCGGTCAGCCGCCGGGCGGGTGGCCGAAAGATTTGCAGCGGAAGATTCTGAAGGGCGCGCCGCCGATCACGGTCAGGCCGGGCTCGCTGCTGGCGCCGGCCGACCTCGAGGTGGAGCGCAAGACAGCGGCGGAGAAGGCGGGGACCGATATCGACGATCACGCGCTGGCGTCATACGTGATGTATCCGAAGGTGTTCACCGACTTCGCGCGCGCCGCCGACACCTACGGGCCGGTGAGCGTGCTGCCGACGCCGGTGTTCTTCTACGGCCTGCCGCCGGGCGAGGAAATCTCGATCGAGATTGAGCGCGGCAAGACGCTGGTGGTGCGGACGCAGGCGATCGGCGAGGTGGACGACCAGGGCCACCGCCGCGTCTTCTTCGAGATGAACGGCCAGCCGCGCGTCGCGCGCGTGCCCGACCGCGCGCACGGCGCGACGGGTGCGGAGGCGCGGCGCAAGGCCGAGGAGGGCAACCCTCTGCACGTCGCGGCGCCGATGCCGGGCGTGGTCTCGACGCTCGCGGTCAAGCCCGGCCAGGCGGTCAAGGCCGGCGACATGCTGCTTTCCATCGAGGCGATGAAGATGGAGACGGCGCTGACGGCGGAGAAGGACGGCACCGTCGCCGAGGTGCTGGTCAATGCGGGCAGCCAGATCGACGCGAAGGATCTGCTGGTGGTGTTCGCAGCCTAGGCGGCGAACAGCGGCCAGCGGCCCCATAGCGCGAGCGCGGCGAGGATCAGAAACACCACGTTGAGGACGATGGTGTCCCTGGTTTCACCGCGCATCGCGTGGAAGCCGATGGCGAGCACCTGAATCACGACAAAGCCCAGCGCGGCGAGCGGCGTCAGCCACGGCAGGATGCCGGTGAGCTGCGGCAGGATGATTCCGAGGGCGCCGGCAATTTCTACCACGCCAATGAAACGCACCAGCCAAGCTGGGACCTCCGCCGGCCACGGGAACATCTTGACGAGATCCGGAATCGATTTCGCCACCTTGATGTAGCCGGCGAAAGCGAAGAAGCCGGCCAACGCGATCTGGATGATCCAGAGGACGATGTTGAGAATCATGGCAGAGGCTCTCGATTGAGCGGCTAGAACAGGAACGCGGCCACCGCCGGGTCGGAGCCGTAGCGGCCCTTCACCGGATCGTCCATAGCGTCGAGCGCGCGGCGGTCGGCATCGTCGAGCGCGAAGTCGAACACCGCGATGTTCTCGCGGATGCGCGCCGGCGTCACCGACTTCGGGATCACGATCAGACCCTGGTCGAGGTGCCAGCGGATCATCACCTGCGCCGGCGAGCGCCCGTGCTTTTTTGCGATGGCGGCGACGGTGGGATCGTCGATCAGCCGGCCACTGCCGAGCGGGCTCCAGCTTTCGATGGCGATGTCGTGCTGGCGATGGTAGGCGCGCTTGTCGCGCTGCTGGAAACGCGGGTGGAGCTCGATCTGGTTGACCGCGGGCGTTACGCCGGTCTCGCCGATGATGCGCTCGAGGTGATCGAGATTGAAATTCGAGACTCCGATCGAGCGGACGCGGCCCTGGTCGCGCAGCTCGACCAGCGTCTTCCACGCTTCGACGTAAAGCCCGCGCGAAGGGATCGGCCAATGGATCAGAAACAGATCGAGCCGGTCGATCGCCAGGTCGTGCATGGTGGCGTCGAAAGCGCGGAGCGCCAAGTCACGCGCGTGCGAGCCGTTGCGCAGCTTGCTCGTGATGAACACCTCGCTGCGCGGCACGCCGCTTTCACGGAGCGCCTGGCCCACGCCGGCTTCATTGGCATAGCCTTCGGCCGTATCGATCGAACGATAGCCCGCGCTGAGCGCCTCGCGGCAGCAGCGCGCCGTGATCTCGGGCGGCACCTGCCAGACGCCGAAGCCCAACTGGGGAATGATGTTGCCGTCGTTCAGCGTGATTGTCGGCTGTGCTGCCAAGGTCGTTCTCCCTGAGGTGGGTCGCGGCGGAACTTAGTCGATGGGCTGTCGTGGGCAAGGCGCGGCGATGTTTTTTCGCCGGCCGCAGATTCTTTTCGGTGCCGATGGCGGCTAAGGGGCGATGCGCGCCTTGAGCAGGTTGCCGGCGGGGTCTTTCGTCTCGAAGCCGCCGGGGATCTCGGCGACGTCGCCAAGGCGCGTGCGCAGTGCGGCGAGATCAGCGGCCGTCGGCAGTTGCAGCGTGAAATGACGCAGGCCGGCCGAGCCCGGCGGCGCCTGCGGCACGCCGGTGCCGGCCCATGTGTTGAACGCGATGGCGTGCGGCTGGTAGCCGAGGCCAACGTCGCCCATGCGGACACGGCGGTTCAGGATAAGCGGCTCGAAGCCGACGGCCGGACCGTAGAACGTCGCGGCCTTGTCGAGATCGCCGACGTGGAGATGGATGTGGCCGATGCGCGTGCCGGCCGGGAGGGGCGCGCGCAGGTCGTCGTCGGGGGAAAGCTCGGCGAGGAGGCCGCGAACGTCGATGGCATCGCGCCCCGAGTGGCGGCGGCCGTCGGTGGTCAGCGCATAGTAGTTGTCGCCGTCGGATTTCATGACGCCGCGCCACGGCGTCTCGAAGGTCATCTCGATGCCGTTGCCGTCGGGGTCCCAGAGGTAGACCGCCTCGGAGACGAGATGGTCGGTCGGCGAATTCGGATAGCGGTTGGCGAGGAAGCGGGCGGTGACGCGCGCCAGCTCCTTGCGCGTCGGGACGTGGATGGCGACGTGGTAGAGGCCGCTGGTGTGAGGCACGACCGGGCGCTCTGCGCCGGGCTCGAGCACGATCAGCGGCCGGCCGCCGGCGCCGAGGGCGATCGTGCCGGCGTCGCGGCCGATCTCGGTCAGGCCGACGAGATCGCGCCAGACGATGAGGGCGCGGTCGCCGTCAGTGACGGCGATATGGACGGGGCCGAGTTTCGTGGCGAGTGGAAGCTGCACTATCGGCGATCCTAACCGTCCCGGGGCCGGGGGGAAGCAGGCACGCGCGAGTGACCGAGGCACTCGCGGTAAATCAGCGCCGCCGTCCGCCGAGCCAAAAGGTTTCTTAACGCTGCGCAGATACACGTTGGCATTGTTTCAAGAAAGCCTTGGGGGCCGGTCTTGTTCGAGACGACGTTGGCCGCACGCGGTCGCTACTATTTCGCGATCTTCACCGTCGCGTTCGCGACGCTGGCCTACCAGATCCTGATGACGCGCTTCTTCAGCGTCATGCTCTACTATCATTTCGCGTTCGCGGCGATTTCCCTCGCCATGCTCGGGCTGACGCGCGGCGCGATCCACGTCTTCCAGAATCCGGAACGCTATACGGCCGAGAACGTCGCCGCGCAGGTGGCGCGCCACGCGGCGCTGTTCGCGATTACCGGCGTCGGCACGATGGCGCTTTTCCTTTGCGCGCCGCTCGTCGTGCCGGAGCCGCTCCTGGCCGGCGTACTGGCGGCCGCCACGCTGGCGTTCGTGCTGCCCTTCACGCAAAGCGGCATCTGCGTGACGCTGCTTCTGACGCGGCTGCCGTTCGGCGGCGGCTGGATGTACGCCGCCGACCTGTCAGGCGCGGCGCTCGGCTGCCTCGGCGTGATCCTGGCGCTGCTGGTGGTCGATCCGGTGAGCGCGACGCTGTGGATGGCGGCGTTCACCGCCGGCGCCGGATGGCTGCTGACCGCGGGCGGTGCGCCCAGCCGGGCGGTACGCTTCAGCGGCGCGGTGGCGCTGACGATCGCGGTGGCGGCGGCAGCGCACACCGGGCTCCATGCTTCGGGCAGGGGCCTCGGCGTGCTGTGGGCCAAGGGCGTGCCGCAGACCGGCACGCTGTTCGAGCGGTGGAACACCTATTCGCGGGTGCGCGTCATCGGGCTCGGCGTGAGCGCGCCGGAGGGTTGGGGCTTCGCGCGCCAGCAGGAAGGCAAGATCGACCAGGACCGGCTGGACATCGACGCCGATGCGGCGACGGTGATCACGCGCTTCGACGGCGACCTCAGCAAGGTTGCGTATCTCAGGAACGACGTCGTCAACGCGGCGTATCTCGTGCAGCCCGCCGATCATGTCGCCGTGGTCGGCGTCGGCGGCGGCCGCGACGTCCTCTCGGCGCGGTATTTCGGGGCGGGGCGCATAACCGGGATCGAGATCAATCCGGCGATATTCGAGGTGCTGACCGACAGGTTCGGGGACTTCAGCGGGCATCTCGACAAGCTGCCCGGCGTGGCGCTCGTCAACGCCGAGGCGCGCAGCTACATCAACCATTCGAGCGAACGCTACGATCTCGTGCAGATCTCGCTGATCGACACGTGGGCGGCGACGGCGGCGGGCGGACTGACGCTGACGGAGAACCGGCTCTATACGGTCGAGGCGTGGCAGGATTTCTACCGCGCGCTCAATCCGGGCGGCATGCTCAGCGTTTCGCGCTGGTATCGCCCCGGCGCCTATGCCGCCGAGTTCTACCGGCTGGTCGCAATCGCGGCGACGGCGCTGGAAAATACCGGCGTGCCGGCCGGCGACCTTCGCAACCATGTGATCGCCGTCAACGCCGGAAATATCGTCACCGTCGTTACGCGGCCGCAGGCGTTCACCGACGCGGCCTGGCGCGATGCGCGGGCGAAGCTTGAGGCCGAGGGGTTCAAGGTGCTGCTCGGGCCCGACGTCGCATTCGACGACGTCACCTCGACGATTCTTGCCGGCGAAGCCGACGCCGCGTTCTACGATTCGCTGCCGGAGAATGTCGCGCCCTCGACGGACAACCGGCCGTTCTTCTTCTACACGGCGCGGCTCCGCGATATTTTCGGCGGCGCCCGGTCGATCGTGGCGGAAGCAGCGTCGGCGGGCGGCGAATCCAGCGGGGCAGGGTCCACCGTCTCGCGCGTCGTCAGCGCGATCTTCCAGGCGGCGTCGGCGCCGTTCAAGAACAACATCGCCGTGGCGACCACGGTGATCCTCATCATCGGCACGCTCTTCGCCTGCCTCTACTACGTCGGCATTCCGTTCGTGCGGCTGGCGCGGCGCGTTCCGCTGTCGGTGCTGTCGCCGCCGGTTGCCTATTTCAGTGCGATCGGCATGGGCTTCATGCTGATCGAGGTGGCGCAGATGCAGCGGCTGATGGTGTTCCTCGGGCACCCGGTCTATGGGCTCGCGGTCGTGCTGTTCACGCTGCTGCTGTTCAGCGGCATCGGCAGCGCCACCGTCGGCCGCCAGCCGGCGGGCATGGCATCGGTAGCGCTCCGCGCCGCCGGCCTGCTCGCCGTTCTGGTCGCGGTCGGGCTGGCGACGCCCGGCATCACGGCGTGGGCGCAGTCGGCGGCGACGGACGTCCGCATCCTCCTGTCGATCGCGCTGCTGGCGCCGGCCGGGCTGTTCATGGGCATGATGTTTCCGCTGGGCCTCAGCACCTGGCGGCGGGATGCCGAGCTCCTGCCGTTCTTCTGGAGCGCGAACGGCATCATGTCGATGCTGGCGTCGGTCGCGGGTGTGGCGCTGTCGATGGAAGTCGGCATCGCCGAAACCTATGCCGCCGGCGTGGCGTTCTACGTCGGCTGCACGGCCATCCTGCTCGCGGCGCGCGGCTCGCTTGCCAAGGCGGCCGCGTCGCGGCCGGCCGGCGGCGTCGTGGCGGCGAGATAGCGACGACGGCTAGTGGCAGTAGAGGCCCTTGCTCGGCCCTGCCGTGCGGCGCTGGATCATGTCCAGATGGAAGTGGGTGGCGTGGAAGGAATCCGACCCGGGGCCGAGCACCGTCGTGAACGGGCCGCACGCTGACTTCCGCGCATCGGCGAGGAAGGTCGCGTCCTCGCCGTCGCTCGCCCAGCCCTTCTCCACCTCGACCCAGCGCTCGCCGACGCGGAAGGCGGAGATGTCGATGGCGTTGCCGTGGGCGTGCTCGGAAATCTTGGCGTCGGGGATGCTGTCGCGCGTGCGGCAGGAGTAGGAGGCGGCGATGCGCAGGCCGGTCAGCTCCTCGCCGTAGTCGGCGCGCACCTTCGGCTTGACCTCGTCATTGACCCAGTTGGCCAGCCGCTCGGCGAGGTGGCAGTCGATGATCGCCTTGGTGGTGAATTTTATCTGGCCGCTGTCCAGCGCCGAAACGGCGACGGGATTTTCGATGCCGCAATCGCCTTCGTCGCGGATCGGGGCGAGCGGCGTCGCGATGACGCCGAGCTGGGCAATGGCGACGCCGCAGGCGGTGTCGACGGCGGGCGGCGGCTTGACCAGATCGGGCAGCGGGGCGTCGGGAAGCGAGGCGACCTTCGGGGCGGACGCCTCGGGCATGATCGCCGGCCGCTCGGTGAGATCGGGCAGGGCGGCGTTCGGCAGCGCTGCGACTTTTGGCGCCGGCTGCGTCGGCTTCGCCGCCGGTGCGGTCTGTGTCAGCGCGGGCAGCAGATCCTTCGGCCGCAGGCGCGGCAGCGGCATGTCGTCAGTCGCGATGGCATCGATGCCGTCGTCGGCGTCGTCGGGCTGGTAGCCCAGCGGCGGCACTGCGGTTGCGGTGGTCGGACGCAGGTGCGGCAGGGGGACGGACAGCAGCGGCGTCTCGGGCGCGGGCTTGGGGCGCGGCTTCACGCCGGGCGTCCGGCCGAAGACGTTGGCCGGGTTGGCGAGGAAGCGCTGCACGAAATCGATCGGCGAGACGGCGTGCGCGGCGCCGACGCTGAAGGCCACGAGCGATACCGCCAATGCTAACTGAAAGACACGTCGCAAACGCCAGACTCCGGCCAGCGCCCCCGCGCGATTCGGAGAAAAGCAGCCCCGGCGACGATGTACAAGCGCGCGGCTATTTTTCGGTCGCGATCAGCCCGCGGACGAACCAGCGCTGCGTGAGGATCACGACAATCAGCGGTGGCAGCATGACGATAAACGTGCCGGCCATCGCTACGTTCCAATCCGGGATGCCGTAGTTCGACGGGATCAGCTCCTTGAGCTCGACGACGGCGGTGCCGTGGCTGGGGTCGGTCGTCACCAGCAGCGGCCACAGGTACTGGTTCCACGTCCACACGAACAGGATGGTGCCGAGCGCCGCCATGTTGGTGCGCGAGAGCGGCAGCAGAATGCTCCAGAAGAAGCGCAGCGGGCCGGCGCCGTCCATCTTCGCGGCCTCGGCCAGCTCGTCGGGGACGGTGAGGAAGAATTGCCGGTAGAGGAAGGTGCCGGTGGCGGTCGCAATGAGCGGCAGGATCAGGCCGGCGTAGGAGTTGAGCAGGCTGAGCTTCAGCATGATGCGCTGGCCGGTGAAATGCTCGACGACCCAGTTGATGCCGAGAAGGTCGAGCAGGCCCTGGTAGGGCTGGAAGGCGTTGGCGGCGACCGCGTAGGTCGGCACGATGCGCACCTCGAGCGGCAGCATCAGCGTGATGAAGATGAGCCAGAAGATCAGCATGCGGCCGGGATAGCGGAAGTAGACGATCGAGTAGGCCGACAGCGCGGCGATGAAGATTTTGCCGAAGGCGACGCCGGCGGCGAAGATGAAGCTGTTGGTGAGCTTCACGCCGAGGTCGGCGCGCCGCCAGGCTTCGGCGAAATTCGCGAACAGCTCGTGGCCGGGGACGAGCGACATCGGCACTGTGTTGACCTCGCGGATGTCGTGCGTGGCGGCGATGAGGACGATCGCGAACGGCAGGATCGCCACGATCAGCCCGAGGAACAGCAGGAGCTGGGTGACGAGGTTGAGGAGGGGCGTGCGCTCGATCATCGGCGTCCTCAGGTGTAGTGCACGCGCCGCTCGATGTAGCGGAACTGGACGATGGTGAGGCCGATGACGAGCAGCATGAGGATGATGCTCTGCGCGGCGGCGCCGGAATAATCGAGGCCGCGGAAGCCGTCGAAGTAGATCTTGTAGACCATCAGCTCGGTGGCGCGCGCCGGGCCGCCGCTGGTCATGATGTCGACGATGCCGAACGAATCCTGGAAGCTTTCGGTGATGTTGATGACGAGCAGGAAGAAGATCGTCGGCGTGAGCAGCGGTATCTGGATGTATCGGGCGCGCTTGAAGAAGCCGGCGCCGTCGATGGCCGCCGACTCCAGCAGTGCGCGCGGCACGCCTTGCAGGGCGGAGAGGAAGAAGATGAAGTTGTAGCCGAGGTACTTCCACGCGAACGTGATGATGATCGCGATCATCGCGTCGTTACCGTCGAGGGTGGGATCCCAGACGCCCGGCCAGATGCGGTTGAAGACGGCGAAGAAGCCGGCCTCGGGCGCGAGGATGAAACGGAAGGCGAGGCCGAGCGCCGGCGCGGCGATGGCGTAGGGCCAGGCAAGCACGGCGCGGAAGACGCGGTAGCCGAGTAACTGGCGATCGACGAGCAGCGCGAAAAGCAGTGCGATGCCCATGGCCGAGCCGGTGCTGGCGACGGCGAAGACGAAGGAGTGGACGATCGAGTTCCAGTAGACCGGATCGCGGAGGATGGCGGCGAAGTTGTTGAAGCCGACCCAGGTGTTGCCGCCGCCCCACGGCTGCTCGAGGGTGAAGGCCCAGTACACGGCCTGCGCCGCCGGCCAGTAGAAAAACGTGAAGATGAGAAGGACCTGGGGGACGACGAAGGCGATGCCGATCCAGCGGTTCTCGAAATAGACGCGCTTGTCGTTTGTCTGGGGCCTGGGCCTGGCGACCGGCGCGGAGGCAGTCGCGGCCCCCGGAACGCTCCGGGGGCCGCGCACCATTTGCTCTGTGGCGGTGTTCGCCATCGGACTGCCTACGGCAGGGTCTTGCCCGGGTAGGTGTCGGCGAAGCGCTTGATCAGCGCATTGCCGCGCTCGACGACGCCGTCGATGGCTTCCTGCACCGGCTTGTTGTTGGCGAAGATCTCCTGCAGGCCGTTCGAAACTTCAGCGCGGATCTGCGTGAAGTTGCCGATGCGGACGCCGCGGGTGATCGGGGTCGGCTCGGAGGCGGTGAGCGATGCGATCGCGACCTCGCGGCCCGTGTACGGCGGCTTGTCGTAGAAGCCCTGCGCCTTCATGTAGTCGAAGCCGCTCTTGGTGACCGGGATGTAGCCGGTGACCGTCGACCAGAACAGAGCCTGCTCCGGCTGGGCAATGAAGTTCAGGAAGGCGGCCGCGCCCTTGTACTCGGCCGGCGACTTGCCGGCGAGGACCCAGAGCGAAGCACCGCCGACGAGCGAGTTCTTGCGCTCGGTGCCGGCGTAGACCGGAAGTTCGGCGACGTCCCAGTCGAGGCCCGGCACCGCGATCTTGGCAACCGTGCCGTGATCGCCGACCGAGGTCATCATCATGTCGCATTCGCCGGCGGCGAAGGCTTCGACGAAGGTCTTGCCGGTTTCCTTGGCCTTGATCTTGACGAGGCCCTGGTCGTACCAGCTCTTCAGGTCGGTGACGTATTTGACGAACTTGGTCTTGTTGAAGACCAGCTCGGTGTCGAGACCGCCGAAGCCGTTGTCCTTGGTGGCGACGGGCTCGTTGTGGATGGCGGAGAACTGCTCGAGGAGCTGCCAGCTTTCGTTGGCGCTGATGTTGATGCCCATCGGGCAGGCCGAGCCGGCGTCCTTGAGCAGCTTCATGTCCTCAGCCGCTTCTTCCCAGGTCTTCGGCGCTTCGGTCTTGCCGATCTTCGCGAAGTCGGCCTTGTTCCAGTAGAGGAGCGCGGTCGAGGAGTTGAAGGGGAAGGAGTACATGTCGCCGTTCGAGGCGGCGTAGTAGCGCGCGATGCCGGGGAAGTAGTCGTCCCACTTCACGGTGTAGCCGTTCTCGGCCATCAGCTTGTTCGCCGGATAGTAGGCGCCGGACAGCATCATGGTCGCGGTGCCGACGTCGTAAACCTGGACCACGGTCGGCTGGTTGCCGGCGCGGAAGGCGGCGATGGTGTTCTGCAGGGTCTGGTCGTAATTGCCCTGGCTGGTGCAGACGACTTCGAAATCAGCCTGCGAGTCGTTGAAGTGCTGGCACACCTCGCCGACGCGCTGGGCGAGGTCGCCCGTCAGGCCGAACCAGAAATCGAACTTGGTCTTGTCCGCCATGGCGGGAGCGGCGAGCGATGCGCTGAGTGCCAGCGCGCCGACCGCAGTGAGGAGATTCTTGTTCATCGGAGCCTCGTGGATGTGAGGAAAAGGCAGCCGACGATTTACTGTGCATCGCGGGATTTAACAGTGAAATATTGATGACGATACTTAGGCACATAAATATAATTCAGACTAGCAACAGAACATAAAATTCGTGTGTCAGCCCTGTGGAGAAATGCCGGCTAAGTTACTCCGTCAATTCTTCCAGTCGCTTGCGGAGGAACCGGCGTTCCGGCTCCTGCCCGGCGAGCGTCAGCGCGCGTCCGTACGCTGCGCGCGCCGAGGACACGTGGCCGAGGCGGCGGAGCAGATCGGCGCGTGCGGCGTGGGCGAGATGGAACTCCGCGAGGACGCCGTCGGCCATGATCGAATCGATGAGGGCAAGGCCGGCGGCGGGGCCGTCGCGCATCGCCACTGCGACGGCGCGGTTCAGCGCGACCACCGGCGAAGGGTTGGCGTGGAGCAGGAGATCGTAGAGCCGGACGACCTCGGTCCAGTCGGTCGCCGGCGCGGCATGCGCGGCGCCGATTGCCGCCTGGATGGCGTAGGCGCCGACGACCGGCGCGGCCATCGCGCGCGCGGCGAGCGCGGTTCCCTCGGCGATGAGCGCGCGGTCCCAGCGTGCGCGGTCCTGATCGGCGAGCAGCACCAGGTCGCCGGACGGCGACGCGCGGGCGGCGCGGCGCGACTCGTGCAGCAGCATCAGCGCCAGCAGGCCGACGGCCTCGGCATCGGGCAGCAGCGCCACCAGCAGGCGGCCGAGGCGGATCGCTTCGCTGGAAAGATCGGCGCGGGTGAGGCTCGGGCCGGCCGTGGCGGCGTAGCCTTCGTTGAAAACGAGATAGATGACGTGGAGCACGGCATCGAGGCGGTCGGGCAGGTCGGCCTTCTCCGGCATCTCGTAGGGGATGTGGGCGTCGCGGATCTTGGCCTTGGCGCGGACGATGCGCTGGGCGATGCGCGGCGCGCCGGCGAGATAGGCGCGGGCGATTTCCTCGGTGGTCAGGCCGCAGATTTCGCGGAGCGTCAGCGCCACCTGCGCGTCCGACGACAGCGCCGGGTGGCAGCAGGTGAAGATGAGGCGGAGCTGGTCGTCGGCGATGGCCGCGGCGTCCTCGGTTTCGGCATTGCCCTCGATCAGCATGGCGATGTCTTCCTGGGCGGCATCGAAGCGGGCCCGGCGGCGGAGCTTGTCGATGGCCTTGAAGCGGCCGGCGGAGACCAGCCAGGCGCGCGGGTTGGCCGGCAGACCTTCGCGCGGCCACTGCTCGGCGGCGGCGATGAAGGCGTCGTGGACCGCCTCCTCGGCGAGATCGAAATTGCCGAGGAGGCGGATGAGGGTGGCGAGCACGCGGCCGCGCTCGGCGCGGTAGACCGCATCGACCTCGCGCTTGCCGGCGTCCGCCATGTCGCTCAGGCGACGACTTCGAGGTGGTTGACCGGGCGCACCTCGATGGTGGCGAAGCGCGTCATCGGCAGCGCCGCGGCTTGCTTCAGGGCGTCGTTCAGGTCGCGTGCTTCGATGATGTAGAGGCCGCCGAGATATTCTTTCGTCTCGGCGAACGGCCCGTCGGTCATCTGCGTCTTGCCGTTCACCTGGCGCACGCACGTCGCCGTATCCGGAAAGCCAAGGCCGGCGGTCGCGATGAAATGGCCGCTCCGCTTCATGTCCTCGTTGTGGGCGGCGATCTCGGTCATGTACTCGGCGATGACGGCCTCGCTGACGACGCCGCGGGGATCGCCCTGATAGATGAGAAGAACGTACTGCATGGGCGTGGTCCTCAGGTCTTGCCGAGTTGAAGGATGGGGCGGACCTCGACGCTGCCGAGGCGGGCGAGCGGGATGCCGGCGGCGGCCTTCAGCGCCTCGTCGATGTTCGGCGCCTCGACCATGACGTAGCCGCCGAGCACCTCGCGCGTCTCGGCGAAGGGACCGTCGGTGACCGACGCTTTGCCGTTGCGGACGCGGACGGTCTTGGCCTGGTCCGTCGACTGCAGCGCGTTGGCGTCGACGAACAGGCCGCGGGCCATGAGAGATTCGTCGTAGGTGAGGGATTCGTTAGTGAACGCCGCGCCTTCGGCGGGCGTGAACTTGTCGAAGATGTTGGGCTCGAAATAGACCAGGCAGAGGTAGCGCATTGGCGGCTCCTGTCGGGGATTGGCTAGGATACGCCTCTGGTCGAGCGGCGGCGGCGGATTTCGACCGCGCCGGCTATCATTTTTTTCAGCGGCGGGCGTCGAAATCGCGGCATCCGGCTCGACCAAGCCGCGAGGGAAACGGAGATCGGCATGGCGATGTTGACCGGGCGGTGCTTGTGCGGGGCCGTGGAATACGCCGTCGCCGACGAATTCCTGTACGCCGCGTACTGCCACTGCTCGCGCTGCCGGGCGGCGACGGGCGCGGCCGCGAAGCCGTTCGCCGGCATCGCGGTGGAGAAGCTGCGCATCACCAAGGGCGAGGACTCGCTGCTGATCTACGGGACGCGCGAGCACGGCGACATCCGCTGCGGCAGGTGCGGCGCGTTTCTCTTTTCAGCGGTGGGCGAACGGGTGCACGTGTCGATGGGCACGCTGGTCGATGCGCCGTCGATCCGGCCGAGCGAGCACATCTTCGTCGCGTCGAAGGCGGCGTGGGACGAGATCACCGACGACCTGCCGCAGTATGCGGGCCATGTGTTCGAGGGGCCGCCGATCGACCGGTGACGCGGTCGGTAGTATCGCCGGACACGATTGGCGCTTCCGCAATGCGCGAGGCCGGCGTGGATCGGTTCCACGAAGGCCGGCACGCAGTATAGAGTCGCAGCCATGGCTGATGGCGCTCTCGCGTTCGGTCCGTTCGTTCTCGACACCCACGGCGCGCTGTCGCGCGATGGGGTCGCGGTCGCGATTTCGAGTCGTGGTGCGGCGTTGCTCAAGGCGCTGATCGAGGCGGACGGCCGCGCGGTCGGCAAGGGCGACCTGATGAACGCCGGCTGGCCGAACGCGGCGGTCGAGGAAAGCAATCTGACCGTCCAGATCGCGGCGCTGCGCAAGGCGCTCGGCGAATCGCCGAGCGGCGAGACGTGGATAGCGACCGTGCCGCGTATCGGCTACCGCCTGATAAGGCCGGCGGCGAGCGCGGTTTCGGTGGAGCCGCTGGCCGGCAAGCCGTCGATCGCGGTGCTCGCCTTCTCCAACCTGAGCAGCGATGCCGAGCAGGGATATTTCGCCGACGGCCTGGCGGAGGATCTGATCGACGACCTGTCGAAAGTGCCCGGTCTGCTGGTCATCGCCCGCAATTCATCATTCGCCTACCGGGGTAGCACGAGCGACGTGCGCACGATCGCGCGCGAGCTTGGCGTGCGCTATCTCATCGAGGGCAGTGTCCGCCGCGCCGACGCCCGCGTCCGCATCAGCGCCCGCCTGATCGATACGGTCGATAACACGCATCTGTGGGTGGACCGGTTCGACCGCGATCTCGTCGATATCTTCAAGCTCCAGGACGAGGTAGTCGGGCGCATCGTCAACGCGCTATCCGATGTTCTGCCCCTGGCGCGGGCGCTGCCGACGCGGCGGCCGACGAACCTCGAAGCATACGAATTGTTCATCAGGGCGCGGCCGCTGGTGACCATGTCGCCGGAGAAAAACCGCGCCGGGCTGGTGTTGCTCGACAAGTCGCTGGCGCTCGATCCGAGCTTTGCCGCCGCGCACGCCTGGCGCGCGATGAGCTATCACTTCAGCTGGATCTATTGGGGCGAGGAGGCCCGGCAAGCCGACGCGCTGGCCGCCGCGCGCCGCGCGGTCGAACTCGACCCCGGCAATGCCGACGCCCACATGGTGCTCGGCTATCTCAGGGCCTACGCCGGCGACCTCACCGGCGGCATCGCCGACATCGAATCGACGCTGCGCCTCAATCCGAACGACGCCGAAGCCTGGGCGCTCTACGCCGACATCCTGGTCTTCGACGGGCGGGCGATGGAGGCTATCAAAAGCGCCCGCAATGCCTTTCGGCTCAACCCGCAGCCGCCCAGCCAATACTACTGGCTGCTCGGCTGGGCGCAGTACGCCGCGGGGCTCTATGCGGACGCGGCGGAAACGCTCAGCCACGAGTCGACCCGCGGTTCCGGCTCGCGGCGCATTCTGGCGGCGGCGCTGGTTCAGCTTGGGCGGGTGGAGGAAGGACGGCGGGAGGCGGAGGGGTTCCTGCTCACGACGCCGGGTTTCTCGACCGCGGGGTGGGCGAAGACGCAACCCTTCCGCCACGACGGCGACCGCGAGCACTTCAACGACGGATATCTCCGCGCCGGGCTGCCGCCTTAGCGCACCGGCGCGGGGCTGCCGCTGTCGCGGTGCAGTCCGGCGTCGCGGTGCATCGTCAGCCGACGTTGTTGCCGACATCGACGTGGAAGACGTACGGGCGGCCGCGGCGCGGCGCATGGCGGACGCAGGCCGGCGCGCGCGTGGCGTAGCTATGCCGCCGTCCAGCCGCCGTCCATCGGCAGCAGTGCGCCGGTGATCGATTTCGCTGCATCCGAGGCGAGGAAGACGGCGAGGGCGGCGACCTGTTCGGTGGTCACGAACTGTTTGGTCGGTTGCGCGGCGAGGATGACGTCGTTCTTCACCTGCTCGGCGGTCAGGTTGCGCGCCTTCATCGTGTCGGGGATCTGCTTCTCGACCAGCGGCGTCCAGACGTAGCCGGGGCAGATCGCGTTGACGGTGATGTTTTTGGTCGCGACTTCCAGCGCCACGGTCTTGGTCAGGCCGGCGATGCCGTGCTTGGCGGCGACGTAGGCCGCCTTGAAAGGCGAGGCGACGAGCGCGTGCGCGCTCGCCGTGTTGATGATGCGGCCCCAGCCTTTCGCTTTCATCTTCGGCAGCGCGGCGCGTATCGTCAGGAACGCCGAGGTGAGGTTGATCGCGATGATGGCGTTCCATTTGTCGATCGGGAATTCGTCGACCGGCGAGACAAACTGGATGCCGGCGTTGTTGCAGAGAATATCGATGGCGCCGAATTCCTTCTCGGCGTCGGCAACCATGGCGGCGATGTCGTCGGCCTTGGACATATCCGCCGGCGAATAGGCGACGGTGACGCCATGATCCCTGGCGAGGCCGGCGCGGAGTTTCTCGATTGGCGCGGCCTCGCCGAAGCCGTTAAGGACGACGTTGCAGCCCTCGGCGGCAAAGGCCGTTGCCAGCCCCAGGCCGATGCCCGAGGTCGAGCCGGTTACCAGCGCAGTCCTGCCCTTCAGCATGGCCGTCTTACCCTCGCGATTTACCGCCGCTATCCTATATATTGCATGGCATCCTCCGCGCCGTCGCGGGCCATGCTAGAGCTTGGAAACCATGCCGCACGTCAGCCCCGTCCTGGAACACCGCGAGCACGACCACGCGCGCTGCGAGGCGGAAGCCCTGCGCCACGCGGAGGAGATCTGCGCGCGGGAGGGGCTGCGGTTTACCGAGCAGCGGCGGCAGGTGCTGGAAGCCTTGCTGGAGAGTCACGTGCCGGCCTCGGCCTATGACGTGATCGACCGGCTGGCAGGGCATGGCGAGGCGCGGCTGGCGCCGGTGTCGGTGTACCGCGCTCTGGAGTTTCTCACCGCGCACAATTTTGCGCACCGGATCGAGTCGAAGAACGCGTTCGTCGCCTGCGATCGCGGCGACGAGTGCGAGCCGGGCGCGACGCTGTTTCTCATCTGCGACAATTGCGGCGCGGCGGCGGAGGCTTCCTCCGACGCGCTCGGCTCGCTGGTGACGGCGGAAACGAAAAGCCGCGAATTCCTGCCGCGGCTGCGCGTGCTCGAGGTGCGCGGGCTCTGCGCTCGCTGCCAGGCGGACTGATGTCGTATCTCTCCGCTCCGCTCGATCGTCACGTCACCGTGCCGGTGATGGTGGGCGGCGTGCAGGTCGGCGGCGGTGCGCCGGTGGTCGTGCAGTCGATGACCAATACCGACACGGCCGATATCGAAGGCACCATACGGCAGGTGGCGGCGCTGGCGCGGGCGGGATCGGAGATCGTGCGCATCACCGTCGACCGCGAGGAGTCGGCGGCGGCGGTGCCGCATATCCGTGACGGGCTCGCCAAGCGCGGGCTTCGCGTGCCCCTCATCGGCGACTTCCACTACAACGGCCACACGCTGCTGACGAACTATCCGGCGGCGGCCGAAGCGCTCGACAAGTATCGCATCAATCCGGGCAACGTCGGCTTCGGCGCCAAGCGCGACACGCAGTTCGCGACGCTGATCGAGATCGCGCTGAAGAACGACAAGCCGGTGCGCATCGGTGTCAACTGGGGTTCGCTCGACCAGGCGCTGCTGACGCGGCTGATGGACGAGAACGCGGTCTCGCCCAATTCGATGGACGCGCGCGACGTGATGCGCGAGGCGATCGTGCAGTCGGCGCTCTTGTCGGCGGCGCAGGCGGAGGCGCTCGGCCTGCCGCGGTCGAAAATCATTCTCTCGGCGAAGGTCAGCCAGATTCAGGATCTCGTCGCCTGCTACACAATGCTGGCGGCGCGCTCGGACCACGCGCTGCACCTCGGCCTCACCGAAGCCGGCATGGGATCGAAGGGCATCGTCGCTTCGTCGGCGGCGCTCGGCATCCTGCTGCAGCAGGGGATCGGCGACACGATCCGCATCTCGCTGACGCCGGAGCCCGGCGGCGACCGGACGCGTGAAGTGCAGGTGGCGCAGGAACTGCTCCAGACGATGGGCTTCCGCGCCTTTGTGCCGGTGGTGGCGGCGTGCCCCGGGTGCGGGCGCACGACCTCGACGGTGTTCCAGGAACTCGCCAAGCGCATCGAGACCGACCTCGCCGAGGCGATGCCGGAGTGGCGCAGGAAATATCCGGGCGTCGAGGCGCTCAAGGTCGCGGTGATGGGCTGCATCGTCAACGGGCCGGGCGAATCCAAGCACGCCGACATCGGCATCTCGCTGCCCGGCACCGGCGAGCAGCCGGCGGCGCCGGTGTTCATCGACGGCAAGAAGGCGGCGACGCTGCGCGGGCCGATGATCGCCGATGACTTCCGCAAGATGGTCGGCGAATATGTCGATCGCCGGTTCGGGCATGGCGCGTCCGCCGACGCTGCCGAATAGGGGAGGCGACGATGGCCGACAAGAAACTGGAAAAGAAGGACGCCGGCGCTGCGGCCAAGCAGCAGCCGAAGCCGCAAGGCTCAAACCGCGATCCGAAGCCGGCGAAGAAAGGGGAAGCCAAGGCCATCCCCGTCGACAAGCTCAACGCCAGCAACGACGAGTAGCCGGCCCGACTGGCCCGGCCTTTGCACCTTTTCCACCTGAGCTAGACCCGCAGCAGAACGGAGCCGCCAACCATGCCGCCGCCTGATTTCGCCACCTGGATCCAGAGTGCCCGCGACCACCTGCCGCTGACGGCGCTGATCGCGGGGCTGGTTTATGCGGTGGTGATGCTGGCGGCGCTCCCCAAACCGCACCCGGGGCGGCGGATCGTCGGCATTCTGTTCGGCGGCTACATGTTCTTCACGATCGGGCTGCTGTTTCTCGCCAAAGCCACGGCCTCCGGGGCGTTCGGGACGGACGCCGCCAACTGGCTGATGGTGCCGGCGGACACGACCTCGCCGGAGGCGGCCTACGCCTACCTGGCGTTCGCGGCCATCGCGTTCCTGGCGCTGGCACGCAACATCGGTCTGCGCGCCGCCGCCGTGCTGGGGCCGGCGATCTACATGGTGGCGCCGCTGCTCGCCACGACGCCGACCATGGACGGGCTGATCGCCCATGCGGTGGAGCTGACCATCGTCACGATCGGGGCGGTGCTCCTGCTGCTGCAAGCGGCGGTTGACCGTCCGGCAAGGCCTTCGGACCACGCGACGCCGATCCTGGCGCCGGAGCCGTCCGCCTGAGACCGGCCATTTGCGAAGCCGGGCTTATTCCAAGTCTTTGACGAGAGGACAGGTTTCGCGGGATTCCGCCATTTTCCATCTGGCGAAACTGCAGAAAAAGACAGGGAATAGAGGCGAGGAAGACACAGTAAGCCCTTATTAACCAAGCCCTCTTGTGCCTGTGCAAGCTGTGGATAACCTTCGAGGCAGTACCGCGTATGCGTAACCTGTAGGAGTACCTCCATGAACCCGTCGTCGGCCTTCGGCCAATATCTCGAGTTTGCTCTCAACCGCCTGCCGCTGACGCTGCTTGTCGTTGGCCTGGTATTCGCCGTTCTCGCCCTCATCGTCATGCGCAAGCCGCACTCTGGCCGCCGCATCGTCGAGGTGCTGTTCCGCTCCTACCTGTTCTGGACGATTGGTGTGCTGTTCCTCTACGGCGCGGTCACCAAGGGCGCGCTCGGCGCCTCGGCCATCGCCGCGATCCACGCTTCGCCCGTGGTCGCTTCGCCGGAAGCCGCCTACGCCGAACTGTCGTTCGCCGTCCTCGCGCTGCTCGGCTTCGTGTTCGGCTCGATCGGCCTCCGCTTCGCTGCGGTCATCGCCCCGGCCATCTACGTCTTCGCGCCGATCGCGCTCAGCGAGCCGGCGACGCTCGACACGGTGGTCGCGCACGCGCCGCTCGCCGCGATCTACGCGCTCGGCCTGTTCTACACGCTGCTGCAGGCGGGTGCCGGCCGTCCGGCTCCGATCCGCCATCGCGCGCCGGACATCGACGTTCTGTCGACCTAGTTTGATCTCGAGGGGAGGCCACAAGCCTCCCCTCGCTTCTCCCGCCTGACGATACTCCTGCCCGCTGACCCGGCGGGCATTCCGCGAACGTGATCCGCTCCGTTCGCGTGGCGCTTTAGCGCAATCGATTTTCCCGATTCTTTTCTTTCACTTGGGTGCGCGGCCTTAACCCCTTTCTAATCACCTTCGGTCCAAATGGGGCCAAGGCGAAACTGGTGCTTGCGTATCGCCTCTTTTCTCTTCTCCGAGGTCCGCCGATGTCGCTCCGCGCCCTGGTTGCCATCGCTGCCCTTGCCACGGTCGCTGCGCCGGCGGCGTTCGCCGCCGACATGCCGGCGCCGCCGCCGCCTTCGGTCATCTATGCCCAGCCGGACGATGAGTGCGGGGCGGGCACGCGTCAGGTCGATCATGTGTGGAAGCCGGGCCAGGTTGCCTACATCGTCGCGCAGGCGTGCGGCTCGCCGATCGACTGGATCAACCATATCGGGCGCCATCCGCGCCGCGAGAACGTGCTGGTCTATTACAACGGCGGCACGTGGTATCGCCCGGACATCCGCGTGATCAACACGCCGTACCAGCCGCAGCTCCACCGCTAGACCCGATCCTCGACGTGTATGCTGGCGCGATGCGTCGGCTCGCGCTTGCGTTTCTTCTGCTGTCCGCCACACCGGGGTTTGCCGCGTCGCCGCTGATGATGATGGTCGCTGGCGGGTGGATCGCGCTCGACGGACCGCCGTGTGCGGGCAGAAGCAGCGGCGACTGCGCCGCAGCAAATACGCGCTTCGGCTTTGAGCTCATGCCGCTCGATCCTTTCGGGCGGCCGGCGGAGACCTGCCTCAACCAGCCGGTAATGGCGCCAAGCGACGGGGTCGTCGTCGAGATGCTCGACGCGTATCCGAATTTCGCTGCGGTCGGACAGCACCGGTTCGGCAACCACATCGTTATCCGGCGAAGCGATGCCGCGTACGTCGTGCTCGGGTCGCTCATGCAGGGGTCGCCGAAGGTCGAGGTCGGCGATGCGGTGGCGGCCGGCGAAATCGTGGCGCGCTGCGGGCTTTCGGGCGCATCCGGGCGGCCGGCGCTGCATGTGCACATGCAGGCGGGGCGCGATATTCTCGACGGCGACTCAACGGGGCTGCCGATGCCTTCCGCCAATCTTTCCGTCCGCACACCCGGCGGCTGCCGGCCGACCTCGCTGCTCTATCGCGGGCAGGGAACCTGCTGATGAACCGCGTCGTCGTCTATTTTCTTCTGCCCTTTGTCGTGGCGGTGGCGAGCGTCATCAGCCTCATCCTTTTCTGGCTGAACGATCTGCTGCGGCCGTCGTGGCCCGCACCGGTGAGCGTGGCGTTCGGCGGTGCGCTCATCGCGATCCTGCTCGCGTGCGGCGTCGCGTTCGGAGCCGTGTCGCGGACCAGGCGTGTGCGGCGTTCGCTGCTGGCGGTGGCGCTGGTGGTCATCGTCGCGGCCGGGTTCGCGCCGTGGGTCGTGGACTTCTTCGTCAGGGGCCAGCAGCAAGCGGCGGAGCAGGTGGCCGGCGCCGATGCCGAGATGCAGTTCCAGAGCGACTACCTCGACCGCAGCGACGACGTCGACGACCGCATCGCCAACAAGAAGCCGTACACCGCGCAGGAGGCGCTCGACTTCCTCGACTTTGCGGCGAGCGCCGATCTGTCGTGGCGTAGTTTGCCCGACCACACGCCGGAAGCGTTCACGCTGGTCGAGCAGGCGATCGCCGGCGGTATCCTCGACCCGAACGCGCTGGTGCCACCGCCGACGGCGGACTCGCCGGCGGTCACGGTGACCGTGGCCTTCTACGACAAGCGCATCCGGCCGTCGTCGCCCAGTACCATCGAGAAGCATGCGTGGGACGTGCTGCAGATACTCGTCGCCAAGGGCGCGGACGTGAGCTCACCGGACGCGACGCAGCTCCGCGCCGATCTCGCCAAGACCGTGGTGCTGGGGACCGGGCGATATATTTCGCTGAAGTAGCCGTGGAGGGCGGTCTTACATCTCGCGTGAGCCGGCAAAGCGGGCCGCATCGGCGAGAATTTTTCCCTGCGGGCCGAACGGAGCGATCAGCGCCAGCGCCTCGGCGACCGCTTCGTCGAGCAGCGCGCGGGCGCCCTTGACGCCGTGCAGCCTGACCAGCGTCGCCTTGTTGCGGTCGGCGTCCTTTGCCGTGGCCTTGCCGGCGGTCCTGGCGCTGCCGGTGGCGTCGATCAGGTCGTCGGCCAACTGGAAGGCGAGGCCGAGCTGCGCGCCGAATTTTGCCAGGCGCTCGCGCTTCTCGGTCGAGGCGCGGCCGAGGAGGGCGCCGGCGTCGCAGGCATAGCGGAACAGGGCGCCGGTCTTCAGCGCCTGCATGTGGCGGATTTCGTCTTCGTCGAGCCGGCGCGTCTCGGCGGCGAGATCGAGCTGCTGGCCGCCGGCCATGCCGCCGGCGCCCGAGGCGGCGGCGAGGCCGGCGATGAGCGCCACGCGCAGGCGCGCGTCAGCGTCGGTGGCGGGGTCGGCGAGGATAGCGAACGCCAGGGTCTGGAGCGCGTCGCCGGCAAGGATCGCGGTCGCCTCGTCGAAAGCCCTGTGCACAGTCGGGCGGCCGCGGCGGAGGTCGTCGTCGTCCATCGCCGGCAGGTCGTCGTGGATCAGGCTGTAGCAGTGGATGCATTCCAGCGCGGCGGCGGCGCGGATCGGGCCGTTGCCGACGTTGCCGAAGACGCGGGCGGATTCGATCAGCAGAAAGGGGCGCAGGCGCTTGCCGGGGCCCAGCACGGCGTGGCGCATGGCCGCCCGCAGCCGGTCGGGCCACTCGGCTTCGCCGGCCATGAGGGTGCCGGACAGGAGCGAATCCAGCACGACCTCGGTCGTCGCCGCCGCCATCTTCAGTTCCACCTGGAACTCAGCCATGCCGCTTCGATGGCGCGGAAGGCGGCGGCGGTCAAGATTGCGTGGCGCCGGGCGGGCGGCTATGCGACGGGGGTGAGCGACGATCCCCCCAGCGACAGACCCAAGCGCCGCGGCCTCTGGCGGCTCGTCCGGCGGGTCGTCGTGGTCCTCATTCTGATCCCGGTCGTGCTGGTGCCGGTCTACCGGTTCGTGTGGCCGGTCTCGACGCTGATGGCGTTCGACTTCGTCGCGCGCGGCGGCGACGTGCAGCGGACCTGGGTGCCGTTCGACAAAATTTCGCCGGCGCTGGTCGCCTCGGTGATCATGTCGGAGGATGGCAAATTCTGCAGCCATCGCGGCGTCGACTGGGACGAACTGTCCAAGGTACTGGACCGCGAAGACGACCGGCCGCGCGGCGCCTCGACCATCGCCATGCAGGCAGCGAAGAATCTGTTCCTGTGGAACTCGCGCTCGTACCTGCGCAAGGCGGTCGAGATGCCGATCGCGCTTTACGCCGACTTCGTCTGGGGCAAGCAGCGCGAGATGGAGATCTACCTCAACATCGTGGAGTGGGGGCCGGGCATCTTCGGGGCTGAGGCGGCGGCGCGGCACTACTTCAAACGGGGGGCGGATCAGTTAACCGCCGGCCAGGCGGCGCTGCTGACGGCGGCGCTGCCGAACCCGTGGGTGCGCGACCCCTCGCGGCCCTCCGCAGCCTTGCAGGCGCTGGCCCGGACCATTGCGGAACGGGCCAGAATGGCCGGCGCCTATATCGATTGCCTCTATCCGCGGCCCCCGCTATAAGGCGCCCACTCAAATACCCGTAAGGATTAGCAGTCATGGCCGTTCCGAAACGAAAGACCTCGCCGTCCAAGCGCGGCATGCGCCGCTCGGCGGACGCGCTGAAGGCGCCGACCTACGTCGAAGACAAGGATTCCGGCGAGCTTCGCCGTCCCCACCATGTCGACCTCAAGTCGGGCATGTACCGCGGGCGCCAGGTGATCACGCCGAAGAGCGACACCTAGCCGTCATTCGCGGCGCGTATTTGAAAGGCCGGCCCGTCGCCGGCCTTTTTCCTTTCTGGATCAATGCGCTATGATCGCGGGCGCGCGTAAAACCGGGGGAGTTCCATGCTGACCGCCATTCCGCTGACGATCGTTCCGCTGATCCTGTTCAACGTTATCGGCTACGCGGTCGGCGTCGCCCCGGGCGCCGAAAGCATCTGGCTCAAGGACCTGTTCAGTGTGCCGCTGATCTCGGGCGAAACCTGGCCGGTGACGCCCAGCGACCTGATGATCCTGCTCGGCCTCATCATGCTGTTCTTCGAGACGCTGCGCTCGGCGCTGCCGGCGCGGACCGCCACCATCGCCAACCACATCATCTCGACCATCCTGCTGATCGTATACGTGGTCGAATTCATCGTCGTGCCGGTCGCCGGCGACTCGCTGTTCTTCATCCTCACCGCGATCGCGCTGTTCGACGTTGTTGCCGGATTCACCATCTCGATCCGCACGGCGCAGCGCGACATCTCGTTCGGCGCAGGCGTCGATCAAGGCGTCCACCACTAACGCTCCGTTAACCGCGGGGCGGGCAGGGGCGCCCGCCGGCGCGCCGGACGTGTAGCTTTGTCGCTTCTTTAAGGCTCCGCCTGCTATGGCGGACGGCGACGCAACGCGCGTGCCCGCCGCCTCGCGGCAGCGGAAGGAACGAAACTTGGACGAGGTCATCGAAACTCCGCCCCTGGCGCGGCCGGCGATCGCCGGCCATGCGACGCGTGGCGCCGCCGCCAGCATCGACGAGATCCTGACCGCGGTCGGCGAGGTCGTCTACGAGTGGACGATCGAGACGGACGCGATCCGCTGGGGCGACAACGCCGCCGAGGTGCTGGGCCTCGCCTCGGCTGAGGCGATCGCCACCGGGCACAGCTTCGCGCTGCTGCTCGACCCCGCCAATCTCACCAGCCGGCACGACGTCGTGCTGAACGGCACCGCCGGCGATACCGGCGACGGCGTTCCGTACGAGGTGCAGTATGTGCTGCTGCCGGACGGCGTGCCGAGCGAGCGCAGGCTGATCGTCGAGGACTCCGGCCGCTGGTTCGCCGATGCGACCGGCCGCCCGGCACTGGCGCGCGGCGTGCTCCGCATCATCAACGAGCGCCACGAGCGCGAGCAGCGGCTGGCGTTCCTGTCGCGCTACGACGAGCTCACCGGATATTTCAACCGCCAGCATCTCCTCGCCACGCTTGGCGAGGCGCTCAACAATGCGAAGCGCTTCCGCACCTCGATCTGTTTCCTGATCGTGGCGGTCGACTCGTTCCGCGCCATCAACGAAGCCTATGGCTTCGACACCGCCGACCAGGTTTTCGCCGCGGCGGCGCGGCGGATCAAGACGCAGCTTCGCGACGGCGATGCGATCGGCCGCTACTCGGGCAACAAGCTCGGCATCGTGCTGATGAATTGCGACGACGAGGCGATGCACGCCGCGGCGGAACGCTTCCATGCCGCGATCCGCAACGGCGTCATCACCGCCGGCGAAAGTTCGGTGGCGGTCACGGTGTCGATCGGCGGCGTCAGCCTGCCGCGCCATGGCCGTTCGGTGAGCGAGGCGCTGGCGCGGGCCCAGGAAAGCCTGCACAGCGCACGCACGCGCGGCTACGGCCGCTTCGTTGCCTACACGCCGTCGGCCAACCGCGACTCCAAGCGCCGCGCCAATGCGGCGCTGTCGTCGGAGATGGTAGCGGCGCTGGAAAGCAACCACCTCCGCCTGTTCTTCCAGCCGGTCGTCGACCTCAAGACGCGGGCGATCAATTTTCACGAGGGGCTGCTCAGGCTCGAGCGCGCCAATGGCACTTTCGCGCCGGCGACGGATTTCATCGAGCTCTGCGAGCAGCTCGGCCTCATCCGGCTGATCGATAACTACACGCTCGGGCGGACGCTCGATGCGCTGGAGGGGACGCCGACGGCGCGGCTGTCGCTCAACGTCTCGGGCGAGACGGTCGGCGACGCCGAGTGGCTGTCGCGACTGGCGGCGGCGGTCTCGCGGCGGCCCGATATTGCCGGGCGGCTGATCGTCGAGATCACCGAGACTGCGGTTATCCGCAATCTCGAGGAGGCGTCGCATTTCGTCGCCACCATCCACGATCTCGGCTGCCCCGTGGCAATCGACGATTTCGGCGCCGGCTTCTCGTCGTTCCGGCATCTGCGGACTCTCGACGTCGACATGGTCAAGATTGCCGGCGAGTTCATCCAGAATTTGCCGCGCTCGAAGGACGACCAGGCGTTCGTCAAGGCGCTGACGGCGCTGGCGCAGAATTTCGATATCGAAGTCGTGGCCGAGTGGGTGCAGGACGAGGAGACGGCGACGCTGCTCGGCACCTATGGCGTCCACCTCATCCAGGGGACGCTCACCGGCATGGCGAGCCCGGAGTGGGCGCTGACCAATCCGCGGGTGCCGGCGCGGCGGGCCGGCTAGCAGTTCGAGCCGGCGTCGCTTCCGCCTTCACCTGCCATTCTGCATCCCCACTGCCGTCACCCGGCGGCGAAAGCCGGGGTCCAGGCCGAAGCAAAGACCATTTTTCCGCACTCCTCCGGCGTGCTCCTGGATCCCGGGTTTCGCCGGGACGACGATTGTGTGGATGTGGCGAGTCCGTGCTGCAACCGACGCCGGCGTCTACTGGGTCCCCGCCTTCGCGGGGACGACAGTGGCGGCGCTACTTCTTGTCGGACATCCGGTCGAGGCGGTTCTGCATCTCGTCGAGCTGGCGTTTCAGCGCGTCGATGTCGCCACCTTCCGCCTTGGGCGCAGCGGCCGGCGTTGGCCGCGGCGAGGCGTCAGGCTTCGCGGCACCGTTGCCGAAGGGCAGGAACATCCGCATCGCCTGCTCGAACATCTCGGTGTTGCGGCGGACCTGCTCGTTGATCGCGGTCATCGCGCCGGAGCCCAGCGCACCCGGCGTGAACGCGCCGGGGGTGAAGGCGCCCGGGCCGAAGGCGTTGGTCATCTGGCCGCGCAGCTTGTCCTGGTCGCGGACGAGCGAGTCGATCGAGAAATCGAGGTAGGTCGGGATGAGGTTCTGGATCGAGTCGCCGTAGAAGCGGATCAACTGGCGCAGGAAGGTTATCGGCAGAAGATTCTGCCCCTTGTTCTCCTGCTCGAAGATGATCTGGGTCAGCACCGTGCGGGTGATGTCCTCGCCCGACTTCGCGTCGACGACGGTGAAATCCTCGCCGTTCTTCACCATTCCGGCAAGGTCCTCCAGCGTCACGTAAGTCGACGTGCCGGTGTTGTAGAGGCGCCGGTTGGCGTACTTCTTGATGACGGTCGGCTCGTCGTCCTTGGCCATGGCGGATAGTCCGTAAACGTAGGTGACGTTTTCCTGGCCGGCTTCTTTTTGCATAGCCGGCATTCTTCCCTAACCCTTCCAAGATACGGGCTTTTTCCAAGTCGCGCCAATATATTGTGCGCTGCCGTTCTCTCTGCCGCGCTGCAACGATTGACATGGTTAGCAGCCGCGTTCAGGAGTCCGCCCAATCGTTAAATCCGGAGTTCCCATCCCATGCCCGCCACCGACATCGTCATCGCCGCCGCCGCCCGCACCGCGGTCGGTTCCTTCAACGGCGCCTTCGCCAACCTGCCGGCGCACGAGCTCGGCGCCGCGGCAATCGCCGAGGTGCTGAAGCGGGCGAAGGTCGAGGCGGCGGAAGTCGACGAAGTAATTCTCGGCCAGGTGCTGACCGCGGCCGAAGGGCAGAACCCGGCGCGGCAGGCGTCGATGGGCGCCGGGCTGCCGAAGGAGACGACGGCGTGGGTGCTCAACCAGCTCTGCGGGTCGGGCCTGCGCTCGGTCGCGCTCGGCATGCAGCAGATCGCCAACGGCGACGCGTCGATCATCATCGCCGGCGGGCAGGAGTCGATGTCGATGGCGCCGCACGCTGCGCATCTGCGCGCTGGTCACAAGATGGGCGACGTATCGTTCATCGACACGATGATGAAGGACGGGCTGGTCGATGCCTTCAACGGCTACCCGATGGGCATCACCGCGGAGAACGTCGCGCGCGAGTTCCAGATCACGCGCCAGCAGCAGGACGAATTCGCGCTGGCCTCGCAGAACAAGGCCGAGGCGGCGCAGAAGGCCGGCAAGTTCAAGGACGAGATCGTGCCGGTGACGATCAAGGGCCGCAAGGGCGACACCATCGTCAGCGACGACGAATACATCCGCGCCGGCACGACGATGGACACGCTCGGCAAGCTGCGCCCGGCGTTCCAGAAGGACGGCACGGTGACCGCGGGCAACGCGTCGGGCATCAACGACGGGGCGGCGGCGGTATTGCTGATGACGGCGGCGGAGGCGGCGCGGCGCGGGCTGACGCCGCTGGCGCGGATCGTGTCGTGGGCGACGGCCGGCGTCGACCCGGCGCTGATGGGCACGGGGCCGATCCCGTCGTCGCGGAAGGCGCTGAAGAAGGCGGGGTGGTCGGTCGACGATCTCGACCTGATCGAAGCCAACGAAGCCTTTGCGGCGCAGGCCTGCGCGGTCAACAAGGACCTCGGCTGGGATCAGGCCAAGGTCAACGTCAACGGCGGCGCCATCGCCATCGGCCACCCGATCGGCGCGTCGGGGGCCCGCGTCCTGGTGACGCTGCTCCACGAGATGGTGCGGCGCGGCTCGCACAAGGGCCTCGCCACGCTGTGCATCGGCGGCGGCATGGGCGTCGCGATGACGGTCGAGCGTTAACCGCTCGCACTGCAGCAACGAAAGTTCGGGTCGATTTGGCGTCCGCCGCTTTTGCGGCACATGACGGCGTGATTGTATCCAGCGAAGAACAATCACGTGGGGGAAGCAGGCGTCATGGCGGTCGCGATCGTTACGGGGGGAACGCGCGGCATCGGCGCGGCGATCGCGAAGGGGCTGAAGGCGGCGGGCAATTCGGTCGCGGCGACCTATCATGGCAACGACGAGGCGGCGGCGAAGTTCAAGGCCGAGACCGGCGTCGCGGTCTACAAGTGGGACGTCGCCGACGTCGCCGCTTCGGCTGATGGCGTGGCGAAGGTCGCGGCCGAACTCGGGCCGGTCGATATTCTCGTCAACAACGCCGGCATCACACGCGACGGCATGTTCCACCGCATGACCTACGACCAGTGGTCGGCGGTGATCCGTACCAACCTGGACTCGATGTTCGCGATGACGCGGCCGGTGATCGAAGGGATGCGCGACCGCGGCCACGGGCGGATCGTCAACATTTCCTCGATCAACGGGCAGAAGGGACAGGCGGGCCAAGCGAATTATTCCGCCGCCAAGGCCGGCATCATCGGCTTCACCAAGGCGCTCGCGCTGGAGAACGTGAAGAAGGGCATCACGGTCAACGCGATCTGCCCGGGCTACATCGACACCGACATGGTCGCCGGCATGCCGCCGAAGGTGGTGGACGCGATCGTGGCGCAGATCCCGCTGGGACGCCTCGGCAAGGCCGAGGAGATCGCCTCGCTGGTCGTGTATCTCACATCGGATGCGGCGGCGTTCATGACCGGGGCGGTGCTGTCGATGAACGGGGCGCAGTATATCGCGAACGGGTGAGGCAACTCCGGTCTGAGGCGTCCTGGGTCTGAGGCATCCCCGGGCTCTTGGCCGGCTGCATCTTCTCTGCCTCGCCCGCTCTACCCCGCGAATGCGGGGACCCAGGAGTCTCAGCAGGTATCCTCGGCTATTGGTTCACACCGGATCGCCGCTTTCGCGGGGATGAGCTGGTGGGGCGAGGCGTTTCCTGACGTCGGTCGTCAGTGCTTTGCTGAGAGACACCCCTCCCCAAACGGCCTTTGGCCGTTTGACCCTCCCACAAGGGGAGGGTTCATCCTTGTTGGAACGCCGAGCTTCAACAAACTCCACCTGAGCCCTCCCCTTGTGGAGGGGTGCCTCAGCCGGCGCTCTCTTTTCGACGGCACGAGGGGTATGCCTCTCCCGGCTCGCCCCTGCTCATTCGAGCGCCCGACGCTACTCGTCCGAGCGGTTGCGGTTGTACGACGCGATGATCCGCTGGATCTGGTCGCCGATGTCGTTGCTCTCGCCGATGTCTTCCTCCGCCTCGGGCGGGGAAGGCGGTTCCGGGTCGGGTTGGCGCGGGGGAGGCGGCGCGGACTGGTTGGCGCGCTTCTTTCCCTGCGGTTCGCGGGGCGGCGGAGGCAGCGGTTCCGGCGCGTGCTCGTCCTCGTCGCCGGAATCCTCGACCAGCACGTCGACCGCTTCCGCGATCGCGGCGAGGATCGAATTTTCCAGCGCGTCGCTTTTCGGGCCGTCGGCGGGCAGCGGGGCGGCGGCCTCGTTGGCGACCGGCTCCGGCTCGGGCTCGGCCGGCGGGGCGGGGGCCTTCGGCGCCGGCTTCGCCGGGATCGGCGTCCGCGTGCCGGCGGGCTTCATGCGCGCCGCGCCGGCGATGCGCGCGGCGATGACGGCCTTGGCCTCCTCGCGCGCCGACGGCAAGGGCGGGGGACGCGCGGCCGACTTCGGCATCTCGACCTTCACCTGCGGCGTCTTCTGCTGATTGGTCGCGTTCGGCCGAGGCGGCTGGGCCTGAGGCTGCTGCGGCTGCGGCGGCCTGATCGGCACACGTTCGGCCTGCGGCGGCTGGCGGGCGACGGCCTTCGCCACCTCCCGCTCGATGGTCTCGGCGATGGTTGCCTTCGCGTCCGACGATGCTTCGGGGACAGTCGGGGGGGCCGGCGGAGTGGGCGGCGCGGCGGCGGCCGGCTGCGGCGGCGGAGCGCCGGAAGCGGGCGCCAGAGGCGGCGCGGCCGTGGGCGGGCGGCTCAGGAACCACGCGGTCAGCAGGTCTTCCTCGTGCTGGTTGAGCGTGATGCCGGCGTTGGTGATGAGGTAGTGCGCCTGCTCGCGGAAGACTTCGGCGAGCTTGTCGGCGGTGTCGCTTGTCGAGAAGACGTGGCCCTTCAGCGCCAGTCCCTTGACGATGAAGACGACCTGGCGGCGCGTGACGTTGCGGCCGCCGGCGACCATGCGGTCGGCGACGTTCCGCGCCGTGGTCTGGAAGTGATAGCCGTTGGCGGCGATTTCCTCGGTGAGCTGGCGGAACAGCTCGGCGAAGGTCTTCGGCGAGAATAGCGGGATGCTGGTCGCGGCGTGGATGCGGCGGGCGAAGGCCTCGATGTCGGCGCGCGGGCTGGACGCTCCCGCCGGCACGCTGATCTCGCCGACCGGCGTCGGCTCGCCGGTGAGGACACGGACGAGATCGGAAGTCTCGATGATGGCGTCGGCCAACTGGCGGTCGCCGGCGGGCGTCGCCGGGTCGGCGTAGATGACGGTGACGCGTTTGTTGGCCTTGAGGCGGGAGAGCAGCGGCGCCAGCTCGGCGGCGGCGGAGAGGAGGATGAACTCCTGGTAGCCCTCCGGCTTGGCGAGCGCGTCGATGGTGTCCATCGCCATGTGGAGATCGGCGGAGCTGCGCGCCCCGGCATCGACCGCGTCGACCATGTCGAAGCCGGCGGCGATGAGCAGATCGCGCGGCTTGCCGCGCACGCTGGGCGTCACGTAGCAGCGCTTGACCATCAGCGTGCGCTTGACGTCAGGCCCGAGGCGGCCGGCCTCGAGCGCCGCCAGCCACGCTGCCGAGCGCTCGGCGAGACGGGTCTCGCCGACGGTCCCAACGAGGCTTCGCTGGACGCTTTCGTAGTCGACGAGCAATACGCTCTTGATCAGTTCGGCCATCGTGCTCCCCGGGCGAAAATGACAGCCCGGTACGTCTGGTGTGTCCAATGTTCCCGCAAGCTTAAGCTCTGCCGCGGGTGCGGGTCCACATTCTTTCCCGTTTTCCGGCGGTAAAGTAGCCTCTCCGTTCGGATAGGCTTAAGGCGGCGGGCTGCGGCTACTTGAAGCTGTCTTTCCGCTTGCGGATTTCGCCGAATACGGCAGCCGCCGGCGCATCGCGCATTTCGAGGCGGGCGCGGACGCCGGGATCGTCGGCGCGCAGAAACGGGTTGGTCTGCTTCTCGCGGCCGATGGTGGTGGGCAGCGTGACCTTGCCGGCGGCGCGGAGCGCCTTCACCTCGGCGGCGCGGGCGATGAGCGCCGGATTGTCAGGCTCGATGGTGAGGGCAAAGCGGACGTTGGCCTCGGTGTATTCGTGGCCGCAGTAGATGGCGGTGTCCTCGGGCAGGGCGGCGAGCTTCTGCAGCGAGGCCCACATCATCTCCATGGTGCCCTCGATGACGCGGCCGCAGCCGACCGAAAACAGCGTATCGGCGACGAAGGCGACGGTCTCCGCCGGGATGACATAGGAGACATGGCCGAGCGTGTGGCCGGGGGTTTCCAGCACGTCGATAGTCAGCGCACCGAACTGGAGCTTGTCGCCGGCGGCGACCGTATTGTCGACGTGCGGGATCTTCGATGCCTCGCGCGCCGGGGCGGTGACCGTGCAGCCGTGGTCGGCCTTGAGGGCGGCGATGCCGTCGGTGTGGTCGGCGTGGTGGTGGGTGACGAAGATCTGGGCAAGGTGCCAGTTGTTGTCGCGGAGCCTGGCCTCGATCGGCGCCGCGTCGGGCGCGTCGATGGCCGCGGTCAGCCCGGATTCCTCGTCGTGGATGAGGACGCCGAAATTGTCGTGGCGGCAGATGAACTGCTCGATGATCAGGCCCATGGGCGGTGACCTAGCATCCGCAGTCGCGTCCGGCTACCCGCCTGATGTACTCTGCCGGCCATGTATCTCGACGTCGTCGACCTTCGCGCCTTCTACAGCGAGCGCCTCGGCCTGGTGGCGCGCCGCCTGATCGGGGCGCGGCTCAAGGAACGCTGGCCGTCGTTGGCCGGCGAAAGCCTGCTCGGGCTCGGCTATGCGACGCCGTACCTTCGCAACCTCGGCGAGGGGGCGGAGCGGGTGCTGGCCTTCATGCCGGCGACGCAGGGGGTGGTGAACTGGCCGCGCGAGGGGCCGAACGCGACGGCGCTGGTCGCCGACGACGAGCTGCCGCTGCCCGATGCTTCGATCGACCGGGTGCTGGTCGTCCACAGCCTCGAGACGGCGGCGGAGGAGCGCAACCAGCTCCGCGAGATCTGGCGCGTGCTGGCGCCGGGCGGGCGCGTGCTGCTCGTGGTGCCCAACCGGCGCGGCATCTGGGCGCGATCGGAGGCGACGCCGTTCGGCACCGGGCGGCCTTTCGGGCGCACGCAGCTCACCATGCTGCTCCGCGATGCGATGTTCTCGCCGCTCGGCTGGACCGAGGCGCTGGCGGTGCCGCCCTTCCGGCATCGCTCGTGGATCCGCAGCGGCGCGGGATGGGAACGCGTCGGCCGCATCCTGTGGCCGGCGTTTGCCGGGGTGCTGATCGTCGAGGCGACGAAGCAACTCTATCAGGGCATACCGGCGCGAGCGCCGGCGCGCGGCAGGCTGAGGCCGGTGATGACCCCGGCGCTCATTCCGCCGGGGGCGTGACGATGGCGGACATCGGCACGATCGCGGCGCGGGTGCTGCAGGCGCATGATGCCGGAGCGACGATCGACCGGATCAGCGATTCCGACGCGCCGTTCGATGTGGCGGCGGCCTGTCGCGTGTCGGCGGAGGTCTTCGCGGCTCGCGTCCGGCGCGGCGAGCGGCCGGTGGGGTGGAAGATCGGGTACACCAACCGCGCCATACAGAAGCAGTACGGCGTGATGCAGCCGATCTTCGGCCGCATGTACGATTCGACGGTGACCGAAGTCCCGGCCGGCGCGACTGCGCATTGTTCGCTTGCCGCGATCGCCGAGCCGCGCATCGAGCCGGAAATCGTCGTGCGCATCGCGCGTTCGCCGGAGCCCGGGATGCGCCCGGCGGACCTTGTCGGGTGCATCGATCGCGTTGGACACGGCTTCGAGATCGTGACCTCCATCTTCCGCGACTGGAAGGGAACCGCGGCGGACTCCATCGCCGCCGGTTCGCTGCACGGACGCTATTTCCATGGTCCGCTGATGCCGCTGGACGGCGATCGCGATTGGGTTGCGGCGACCGGCGACGTCGAGGTCGTCATCTACCGGAACGGCGTCGAGATGGATCGCGGCGTCGGCCGCAATGCGCTGGACGGGCCGCTGGTTGCCCTTGGGCATTTCGTGACAGGTCTGGGCGCGATCGACGGCGAGCGGCTGAAGCCGGGCGAGATCGTGACTACGGGAACGCTGACGCAGGCGTTCCGCTGCTACGCCGGTGAAAGTTGGAGCACGGAGATCAGCGGTCTGCCGGTCGGCGGGATGCGGATCGCGTTCAGCTAACGGCGGAGCAGGAACACCGCCTGCTGGCCGAACAGGTTCCAGAACCACAGCGCATTGAACGGCACGCTCTCGGCGCCTTCCTGGCGCAGCACCATCTGCTGCTCGATCGTGGCGCCGACCTCGTGGCAGAGACTGACGAAATCGCGGATCGTGCAGAAGTGGATGTTGGGCGTGTCGTACCACGAGTACGGCAGGTTCCTGGTCACCGGCATCCGGCCGGTGAAGCCCAGCGCGGCGCGGACACGCCAGTTACCGAAATTCGGGAATGAGACGATGACCTTGCGGCCGATGCGCAGCATCTGCTCGACGACGACGCGCGGGCGGTAGGTGGCCTGCAGCGTCTGCGACAGGATGACGAAGTCGAAGGCGTCGTCGGGGTAGTCGACGAGATCGGAGTCGGCGTCGCCCTGCACGACCGACAGGCCGCGGGCGACGCATTCGTTGACGCCCTTCTGGCTGATCTCGATGCCGCGGCCATCGACGCCGCGGGTGGCTTCCAGCAGCTTGAGCAACTGGCCGTCGCCGCAGCCGATGTCGAGGACGCGGGCGCCGGCGGTGACGAGATTGGAGATGGCGAGGAGGTCGACGCGGCTTGCGGCGGCGACGACGGCGTCGGTCGGATGGGCGTTCATTTGAGCCCCCGCGCTTCGGCCGCGGCGGAGAGGAAGCCGCGGACGGTAGCGAACAGCACCGGCTCGTCGAGCAGGAAAGCGTCGTGGCCGCGGTCGGTCTCGATCTCGACGAACGAGACCGAGGCGCCGCCGGCATTCAGCGCGCGCACCACGGCCTTGTTCTCGATGGTCGGGAACAGCCAGTCCGACGTGAACGAGGCGACGCAGAAGCGCGTTTTCGTGCCGAGGAAGGCGTTCGCCAGCCGGCCGCCGTAGTCGGCGGCGAGGTCGAAGTAGTCCATCGCGCGCGTCATGTAGAGATACGAGTTGGCATCGAAGCGGTCGACGAAGGCCAGGCCCTGGTAGCGCAGGTACGATTCGATCTGGAAATCGGCGTCGAAGCCGAAAGTCGGCGCCTCGCGGTCCTGCAGGTTGCGGCCGAACTTGCGGTGCAGCGCCTCCTCCGACAGGTACGTGATGTGCGCGGCCATGCGCGCGACGGCGAGGCCCTTGCGCGGGCTGACGCCGAATTCGAAATAGCGGCCGCCGCGCCAGTCGGGATCGGCCATCACGGCCTGGCGGCCGACCTCGTGGAAGGCGATGTTCTGCGAGGAATGGCGCGCACCGGTGGCGAGCGGCAGCGCGGCGAAGACGCGTTCCGGGTAGGCCGCCGCCCATTGCAGCACCTGCATGCCGCCGAGCGAGCCGCCGGCGACGCAGAACAACTGCCTGATGCCGAGGTGATCGACCAGCATCGCCTGGGCGCGCACCATGTCGCGCACCGTGATGACCGGAAGTTCAAGGCCGTAGACGCGATCGGTCTCGGGATTCGTCGAGGCCGGGCCGGTGGTGCCGAGGCAGCCGCCCAGCACGTTCGAGCAGATGACGAAGTAGCGGTCGGTGTCGATCGGCTTGCCGGAGCCGACCATGGCGTCCCACCAGCCGGGCTTGCCGGTGACCGGGTTGGTGTTGGCGACGTGCTGGTCGCCGGTCAGCGCATGGCAAACGAGGATGGCGTTGGATTTGTCGGCGTTCAGCGCGCCGTAGGTCTGGTAGGCGATCTGGTAGTCGGTGAGCACCGCGCCGGAATCCAGGCGCAGCGGCTTGTCGGCGCCGAAGCGCGCAACCAGGCTCTGCGGGTTGTCGGCCTCGCTCGCAGCAAACTGCGAGCGGCTGCCGACGTTCCGCCTGGTCGTGCCCGTGTCAGTGTCGTTGGCCATGTTTGGCGCTTTCCGGAAGTGGCCGATTTGCTATGGGCCGCTTGGCTAAGTGTCAATGTTTTCTTTGATTTCCAGCCTTTCGTTGCCTATTAATCGCGCCCGCCCGGCGCCCTGCCGGGTGGCGAGAATGAAGCGACACATGACCGATACCGGCGAAGGCGATCCGCGTGCGCTTGCCAAGCTCCGCGGCAGGATCGATGCCATCGATGCCGAGATGCACCGCCTGCTTGTCGAGCGCGGCACGGTTATCGATTCATTGATCAAGACGAAGGGCACCAGCCGGCCGGGCGCCGCCTTCCGGCCGATGCGCGAGGCCGACATGATGCGGCGGATTTCGGCGCGCCATTCCGGCGCTCTGCCGCTCGCCACCGTCGAGCACATCTGGCGCGAGATCATCACGACCTTCACGCGCATGCAGGCGCCGTTCGGCGTCGCCATCGACACGTCGATCGACGGCGAGCGGATGCGCGACGTGGCGCGTTTCGTGTTCGGTTTCTCGGTGGAGCTGAAGCCGGTGGCGAATGCCGCGGCGGTGGTTGCGGCCGTGGCCGGCGCGAACGACCTCGGCATAATTTCGCGCGCCGCACGCGGCGCGTGGTGGCGCGGCCTCGTCGGCGTCGATACGCCGAAGATCATGGCGCTCCTGCCGTTCATCGCGGCACAGCAAAGGCCGGCCGATCTGCCGGCCTTTGTCATTTCGCCGCCGCTCGCGGATCCCACGCCGTTCGACATCGGCGTCGTGGCGATCACGGTGGACGGGCCGGTGAAAAGCATCGACGGCGTCGAGCTGCTGGAACTTGCGGAGAACGATGCGCTGGTGGCGGTCGCCAATCCGGTCGACCTTGCCGACCTCAATGCGCGGTTCGTCGCGGCCGGCGTTGCGGTGCGGGCGCTGTCGCCGGTCGGCGGCTTCGCGCGCGGCGTCACCGCCGACGGGCGGGCGACCGCGTTCTATGAGGAGATCGTGCGATGACGCGGCCGACACCACGCCCCGGCGTGCTCGACATCGATCCATATGTGCCCGGCAAATCTTCCGCGAGCGGCAGCGGCAAGGTGCACAAGCTGTCGTCGAACGAGACGCCGCTCGGCCCCAGCCCTGCGGCGATCGCGGCCTACAAGGCGGGCGCCGATTCGCTGGAGCGATATCCCGACGGCGGCGCGACGGCGCTCCGCGAGGCGATCGGCGCGGCGTACGGGCTCAACCCGGCGCGCATCATCTGCGGGGCCGGGTCGGACGAGATATTGAATCTCATCGCGCACGCCTACATCGGACCGGGCGACGAGGCGGTCTACTCGCAGCACGGATTTCTGGTCTACCCGATCGCGACCCGGGCGGCGGGCGGGACGCCGGTGGTGGCGCCCGAGAAGGACCTGACCGCCGACGTCGATGCGATGCTGGCGAAGGTGACGCCCAAGACGCGCGTCGTCTTCCTCGCCAACCCGAACAATCCGACCGGAACCTACCTGCCGTTCGCCGAGGTGCGGCGGCTGCATGCCGCGCTGCCGGCAGACGTGCTGCTTGTGCTCGATGCGGCCTACGCCGAGTACGTGCGGCGGAACGATTACGAGAGCGGGATCGAACTCGCCGGCACGGCGGAGAACGTCGTGATGGTGCGCACGTTCTCCAAGATTTACGGGCTCGCCGGCCTGCGCATCGGCTGGGCTTACGGGCCGGCCCATGCGATCGATGCGCTCAACCGCATCCGCGGGCCGTTCAATCTTTCGTCGTCCGCGATCGCAGCGGGCGTTGCGGCGCTCGGCGACCGCGCGCATCTCGACCGCGCGGCAGCGCACAACGATACGTGGCTGCCGAAGGTCACGGAGGCGCTGACGAAGCTCGGGCTGAAGGTGACGCCGAGCGTCGGGAATTTCGTGCTGATCCATTTTCCTGAGACCGCGGGCAAGCGGGCGCCCGACGCCGACGCATTCCTGTCGAAGCGCGGCGTCGTGCTCAGGCGGATGGAGGCATACGGGCTGGCGAATGCGCTCCGCATGACCATAGGCTCGGACGAGGCCAACGAGACGACGATCGCGGCGCTCGCGGATTTTCTGGGCAAGAAGCCGTGAGCGATCCGATCTTTCCGAAGCTGGCGCTGATCGGCATCGGCCTCATCGGCGGGTCGATCGCGCTGGCGGCGCGGCGCGGCAAGCTGGTCGGGCATATCGCGATCTCGACGCGGACGCCCGAGACATTGGCGCGGGCGCGCGAACTCAATCTCGGCGACAGTTATTACGCCGATCCGGCGGAAGCCGTGCGCGATGCGGACTGCGTGATCCTGTCGATCCCGGTCGGCGCGGTCGGCGCGGTGACCGCGGCGATCGCGGGGAAACTGAAGCGCGGTGCGATCATCTCCGACGTCGGCTCGGTCAAGGCGGCGGTGGTCGCGGCGATGAAGCCGCATGTGCCGAGCGGTGTGCATTTTGTGCCGGCGCATCCGGTCGCGGGCACGGAATATTCCGGGCCGGACGCCGCCTTTGCCGCGCTGTTCGACAATCGCTGGACCATCCTGACGCCGCCGGAGGGGACCGATCCCGCCGCGGTCGAGAAGCTCGCGGCGTTCTGGCGCGGGCTCGGCGCCAACGTCGAGACGATGAACCCGGAGCATCACGATCTGGTGCTGGCGATCACCAGTCATGTGCCGCATCTCATCGCCTACAACATCGTCGGCACGGCGGCGGATCTGGAAAGCGTCACGCAGAGCGAGGTGATGAAGTTTTCCGCCGGCGGCTTCCGCGACTTCACGCGCATCGCGGCGTCGGATCCGACGATGTGGCGCGACGTTTTCCTCAACAATCGCGAGGCGGTGCTCGAGATGCTCGGCCGCTTCACGGAGGACCTGACCGCGCTGCAGCGCGCGATCCGCTGGGGCGACGGCGACAAGCTGTTCGATCTGTTCACGCGGACGCGCGCCATCCGCCGCGGCATCATCGCGGCAGGGCAGGAAACCGGCGCAGCGGATTTCGGGCGGCCGCATGGGAAGGATGGGAAGTCGGGGTAGAGCGTGGAAGCAGCGTGCGGCGACGCTTGTTGAGGCACACCCCTCCCCAAAACGCCTTTGGCGTTTTGACCCTCCCACAAGGGGAGGGTTCATCCTTGTTGAAACACCACGCTCCAACAAACTCCGCTTGAGCCCTCCCCTTGTGGGAGGGCCAAAACCGCATCGCGGTTTTGGGGAGGGGTGTCTCTCCCCCGCGCGACCTAAAAACGAATCGGCGGGATCGGTGTCACCGGCAGCGGGATCACCGTCAGCCAGATCAACCCGTCGGTGAAGGTCAGCGCCGTCTGCAGCATCGGGCCGTCGGTCGTGTCGACCTTCTTGCTCATTCCGGCGATGCCCTGGAACGCGACGGCGTATTTTTCCTTGGCGCCCGGGTGCAGCGTCTCGACCAGGTTGGCGAGGGCGTCGATGTTGTTGTAGCGCAGCAGGATCGAGCCGTTGAGCAGGCCGTCCTTCGACAGCGACAGCGTGCCGCTCGCGGCGATCACCGCGTCCTGCGCGGCGAGGCGGAGGCTGCTGATGTCGAGCTCGGGCGTGCCGCGCAGCCACGCCACGATCGCGCGCTGCGGATCGACGCCGAGGGCGCCGACGTTGTGGGCGGTGGCGGCGAGGTCGAGGTCGAGCTGCGGATAGGCGGCGGCGTCGGTCGGCGTCACCAGCAGATGCCGGATGCTGCTCGCCAGATTGTACGAGCTGCCGTCGGCGGGCGAGATCGCGCCGCTGGCGGAGTCGGCGGTCGCCGACGCGATCGGCAGGCCGCCGCTGCTTTCGACCTTCAGCGTGGTGAAGGCGGCGCTCGCGGCATTGAGGCCGGAGAAGCCGGCGCCGCCGGTCGCGCTGCCGGCCGTCCAGTTCGCGGTCACGGCAAGGTTGCGGCCCGGCACGTTCAGCGTCAGCGGCGCCTCGAGCTTGGCGTTGATCTGGCCCGGCTGGTAGAGCGGCGCGTGGGCCGTGAAGCCGGCGATGGCGCCGGTGGCGGCGCTGTTCGCGCCGGCGTAGGTGGCCTTGTCGCAGCGCAGGTCGAGCTGGAGCGGGAAGCCGCTGAGGTCGACGCTGCCGCAGGCGATGCCGCGCGCGCCGGCGCGGGCAATCGCGGTCTCGGCGGCGTAGTGGGCGGCGTACCAGTAGCCGACCCAGAGCAAACCTAGCAGCACGATCACGCCGACGAGCCAGCCCGTTCCCCGTCGTCCCATGAACTCACGTCTCCGATTTGCACGCGCCTCGAGGCCCTGTTAGGCCGATGCCCGCTTACGCTCTTTTGACCCGCGCTTCCTATGTCCGATTTCTGGGTGTTTGGCTACGGCTCGCTGATGTGGCGACCGGGCTTCGATCATGTCGAGGCGGCGCCGGCGCGGCTGGCCGGCGCGCATCGCGCGCTGTGCATCTATTCGTGGGTCCATCGCGGGACGCAGCAGCGGCCCGGTCTGGTGCTCGGGCTCGATCGCGGCGGGGCGTGCCGCGGCGTTGCCTATCGTGTCGCCGGCGACAAGCGCGAGGGCGTGCTGGCGTATCTGCGCGAGCGCGAACTGGTCACTGACGTCTATCGCGAGGCGGTGCGGCCGGTGCATCTCATCGGCCAGGCGAAAACCGTCGATGCGATCGCCTATGTCGTCGACCGTACGCACGAGCAGTACGCGGGCAACCTGCCGCGGGAAAAGCTGCTGGAGATCGTGAAAGGTGCAGTCGGCAAATCGGGCAACAACGTCGATTACGTCATCGCCACGGTCCGCCATATGCGCAGCGTCGGCATCCACGACCCGACGCTGGAGTGGCTGGCGGATGCGCTAGGCGGCTAGGGCGACCTCGACCGGTGGCGGCGTCAGGTCCGCGACGACGTCGCGGCGGGCGCGATCCGTCTCGGACAGGAGATGGACCAGCACGATCTCGTTGGCGCCCGGCAGCGGCGGCCAGCGGCGATCGCCGGCCATGGGGCGGCCGAAGCTGTCCAGCACCGTCATCCAGTGCGCGGAAAGGCGGCCGTCGGCGGTGCGGCGGGCGAAGATCACGACGGCGGAGCGGAAATCCGCGAGTTCTTCACGGCCGACCGCGGAGAAGAGGTAACGGCGGCCGGAGAGCCCGCGGAAATAGTGAAAGCGGTCGCCGAGCCCCACCGTCTGGGGTGCCTTCGGGGACGTGGCGGAGAGGAGCGGCGGGAGCACGGCGATCATGAGAACAAACATAGAACATTTGTTGTTGGCAGGCAAGTGATCTCATGAAATCGCGCCGAAAAAAGAGTCGGATTTTGACGTAATCGAGTCAGAGGACGACGCCTCTCAGGACGCCTTCCGCGCGGCGCGGCCTTCGGCGACGAGACGGCGGGAGGCGGTCTCGATGCTGTCCTGCAGGCGCGTCAGAAAGGCGCGCGAGTCGAGGCCCGGCGGGATCGCGGGCAGAAATTCGATGACGATCTTGCCGGGATAGTGGAGGAAGCTGTTACGCGGCCAGACGACGCCGGAATTCAGCGCGACCGGCACGACCGGGATGTTCAGCGTCCGGTAGAGGAGCGCGACGCCGGTCTGGTAGTCGGGCGGGGCATCGGGGGGGCGGCGCGTGCCTTCCGGAAAGATGATGATCTCGCGCTCCTTGGCAGCCTCCTCGCGGGCGCGATCGGAGAGCGCCCGCAGCGCCGCGGTCTTGCCCTCGCGGTCGACGTGGATCATGCCGGTCTTCACCGTGTACGGGCCGAAGATCGGGTAGCCGCGTATCGACTGCTTCATGACGATGGTCGGATTACGCAAGAGCGGGATCAGCGCGAACGTCTCGAACGCCGACTGATGCTTCGAGGCGACCAGCGCCGCGCCTTTCGGCAGATTCTCGACGCCGCGCAGTTCCAGTGCGCCGCCGGCGATCTTGGCGTGCAGGAAGGTGCACACCCGCGCCCAGTTGCGGACGACGCCCATGCCGGCTTCTTGCGAGCCGAAGATGAATATCGGCGCGCTGGCGATCAGCATGATCGCGGTCACGACGTAAAACGCGATCTGGAAGAGGAGCGAGCGGACGACGATCATCAGGTGCCGGCCAGGCTGGTCGGCGCGGCCGGCGACGGCGCGATGGCGAGGCGCGCGGCGGTGAGCAGGTACTTGCCGTACTCGCGCACGAGCAGGCCGAAGGCTTCGGAATTGCCCCACCATTCGGCGAGGTGCAGCTCGGGATTGGAGACCGGGTAGGCGATCAGCTTCACCTGCGGCATGGCGTCATGCAATTCGGCCAGCGAGCGCGGCATGTGGTAGGCGCTGGTGACGACGATCAGCGACGTGTAGCGGTGGCCGGCGGCCCAGTCGCGCGTCTCGGTGGCGTTGCCGATGGTGTCGCGCGCGGTGTGGCCGAGGTCGACGCAGCAGGCGAGCACCGCGTCGAGGTCGGTGTCGAGCGTGCCGGCGATCGCCTCGGTGCCGACGGCGGGATTGACGCCGGAGATGAGCAGGCGCGAGGCGCGATGGTCGGCAAGCAGGCGGAGGGCGCCGTCGATGCGGGCGCTGCCGCCGGTCAAGACGACGATGCCCTCGGCGTGGGGATCGGCGGGCGGCGCGGCGCCGGCGATGCCGACCGCAAAGGCGATGAAGCCGACGACAAGCGCGACCGCGACCGCCCCGGCGAGGAGCAGAATGCCGCGTGTCAGCCTGGCGAAACCGCGCATCGGCGAATCCAGATTTTCCGGCGCCCTCGCGCCGGCCGCGTCGTCTTTGCGATCCCGTACAACATCGGTCATCGCTTGTGTAGTTCCGGGCTAATGCGGAGGTTGTAAGGCACCTCAATCACCATCGGCGAGGTGCTGATAGACGGTGAGACGCGAGGTCAGCGCCGTCATCACGGCTACCAGGAACGCAATGCCGAGGGCGCCGAAGTAGCCGATCGGGCCGACGGCGAAATGGCCGAAGAGGGCGGAGACCTGGTCGGTGTCGGTGCCGCGCATCGAGGGCGCGATGAGGAAACTCAGGAGCGCGAAAAGCACGCCGGCGATGGCCGCGCCGATCATGCCGCCGCGCAATCCGAGCAGCAGGAAGTGACGCTGAAACTCGCGCGCGATGAAGCCATCCTCGGCGCCGCAGAGATGGAGCACGGAGACGACGACGCCGTTCGCCGCCATGGCGCCGCGCGTGGCGAAGACGACGGACAGAACCGTGGCGACGAAGACCAGCGACAGGATGCCGAGGCCGGCGATGACGGTGGCGTTGGCCATCGATTGGAGACGCGAGGCCCAGGCGCGGTGATCGTCGAGGGAGGCGCCGCGCACCTGCATCTGGAGGCGGGCGGCGAGGTCGGTGAGGTTCACCGCGTTCTGGTCGGATAGGCGGACGACGACGAGGCGGGGGATGGGCAGGTCGGTGAGGTCGAGGCCGGCGCCCAGCCACGGCTCGAGCAGCGCGGCATTTTCCTTGGCGCTCAGCACCTCGACGCCGGAGACGCCGGCCGTCTGGCGGGCGAGGGCGGCGGCCTTGGCGGATTCGGTGTCGAGATCGACGCCGTCGATGGGGCGGACCTGGATGGTCACCTCGCGCTGGATGTCGAGCTGCCAGTCGCGCGAGGCGTCGCGGACCAGTGTCACGGCGCCCAGCGTCAGGCAGGCGAGGAAGCTCATGATGGCGATGACGACGGTGAGCGCGTTGCCGGCGACGGTGCCGGCGGGCACGAGCTGGTTCGGCTTCGAGGTTCCCTGCCGCGCCTGGCGGCGGAAACTCGCGACCTGAATTTTGTGGGCGAGCTCGGTGTCAGTCATAGATCGTCAACCGCCCGTCCTCGAGGACGAGGCGGCGGGCCTCGAACTGATTCATCAGGTTGATGTCGTGAGTCGCGATGACGACCGAGGTGCCGAGCTTGTTCAACTCGATGAACAGACGCATCAGCCGCTTGGCGAGCGGCGGGTCGACGTTGCCGGTCGGCTCATCGGCGAGCAGGATTTCGGGCTTGGTGATGAGGGCGCGGGCGATCGCGGCGCGCTGCTTCTCGCCGCCGGAAAGAATTGGCGGGAAGGCGTGCATGCGGTCGCCGAGGCCGACCCAGCGGAGCAGGTCAATCACGTCGGCGCGGTAGGACGGCTCCTCGCGGCCGAGAACGCGAAAGGGCAGCGCGACGTTCTCGAACGTGGTCAGGTGATCGAGCAGGCGGAAATCCTGGAAGACAACGCCGATGCGGCGGCGGAAGGCCGGCATCTCGGATTTCGCGATGCCGGAGACCTCGCGGCCGAAGACCGAGATGAGGCCGCGCGTCGGGCGGAGCGCCAGGAAGAACAGGCGGATCAGCGACGTCTTGCCGGCGCCCGACGGTCCGGTCAGGAACTGGAACGACTTCGGCCCGATCTCGAAGGAGAGGTCGCGCAGCACCTCGGGGCCCACCCCGTAGCGCAGGCCGACGTTCTCAAAGCGGATCAAGTCTGTTGCCTCACGTCCCGCCCTTAGGCTGAGCCGGACTCTCGTCCGCGGCCGGCTAAGCCTCTGTTAACGATCACCACGGGATCAAGGCAAGGGCGGGGCATTCCTCGCCATGGGCATGCCCTCGAAGTTACCCGCGTCCGGCGCATCTTCCGCTTTCCCCGCGAAGGCGGGGATCCAGGTCCCAATTCCGGATTGGGTGTGTCGAGGCTCCTGGATCCCCGCCTACGCGGGGAAAGCGGAAGGGCGGGGAGTTACCACCCCGTTAACCAATCACCCCCTACCTTGCCGGACATGACCGTTCGCTGCCCCCAGTGCGCGACCATCGCGCCGCTTTCCGCCGAAGATGTCGGTGCCGACGGGGCGATGGTGCGCTGCAAGGCTTGCGGGACGCGCTGGCTGGCGCGGGTGTTCGACGCCGATCCCTATGCGCGGAAGCCGATCGAGCGGATGGACGCCAGCGACATCGTCGATGCGCTGGTGATCGAGCACGTCGGGCCGGGTTTCGGGCGGTCGGCGAAGCGCACGCGGTTGCCGGTGCCGGCGGCCCCGGCGCCGCCGAAGCGCGACTGGCGCGGCTGGAAGATCGGCGCCACGGTGCTCGGCGCGCTGGTGGCGATTGTGCTGCTCCGCTCGCCCATCCTCGCGGCGCTGCCGGGCGGATTGCCGGACGAAGTTTCGGCGCTGGAATTCACCAGCATCCACAGCGAGACGCTGCACCTCCGGAACGGCAGCACGCTCGTGGTCGAGGGCGAGATCGTCAACCGTTCAGCCACCGACATTGCCTTGCCCGCCATCCGCATCACGCTGCGCTCGCCGTCGGGCGATCCGGTGTCGTCGTGGCTGGTCGAACCTGCGGTTGCGGGACTCGGGCCCGGCAAGTCGATTGGCTTTCGCAGCGCGCTTGCTTCTCCCCCACCGGATGCGGCACAAGTCACCCTCGATCTCGCAGCCCGCGAAGGGATCTGATGCCGAAGGTGAGGGGCCGGACGCTCCGCGTCCTGTTTGACGCTGAGGCGATTGCTGCCCGCAATCTGACGCTCGCCGCCGAGATCGCCGCCGCCGGTTATGAAAACCTGCTGGTCGTGTCGGTGCTCAAGGGCAGCTTCGTGTTCGCCGCCGATCTCATCCGCGCGCTGCACGATGCCGGGCTGGCGCCGGAGGTCGAGTTCATCTCGCTATCGAGCTACAAGACCGGGACGGTGTCGACCGGCAAGGTAACGCTGACGCGCGACGTGGAAAGCGACGTCGCCGGGCGCGACGTGCTGCTCATCGACGACATCCTCGAATCCGGGCGGACGCTGTCGTTCGCCAAGAAGCTGATGCTGAAGCGCGGGGCGCGGCGGGTCGGCGTCGCGGTGCTGCTCGAGAAGCCGGGCAAGCTGGCGCAGCCGATGAAAGCCGAGCACGTCGGCTTCGTCGTGCCTGATCTTTTCGTCGTCGGCTACGGCATGGACGTGGCGCATGCGTTCCGCGAGCTGCCGTATGTCGGCGTGGTCGAGGACAAACCGCCTAGAAGGGCTCGAGCAGGCGTTCGAGGTAGTCGCGTTCCAGCTCTGGCCGGTAGGCATCGCCGAGCCGCTGGCGAATCGCGTCGAGGATCTCGCGCGCGCGCTGGGTATCGATCTCGTCGGGAACCTTGACGGTCGAGCCGAGGTCGGCGCCGGTGGTGCGGCGCGGCCGGCCCAGCGGATCCGAGTTCGGCGTATCGCTGTTGCCGGTGCGCATGCCGCGCCCGCCCTGTCCGCCCTGACCCTGCTGCTGCGCCAGTTGCTGGGCGAGCCCTTGAGCCCCCTGACGTAGCGCATCGAGGGCGGAACTCTGCTCGCCGACGGCGCTGCCGGGACGCCCGGCGCCGAGCGCATCGCCGGCGCGGCCCATCGATTCGCCGGCCTGGCCGAGCTTGCTGCCCGGGTCCATGCCCTGGCCCTGCATCTGCTCCATCAGCTTCTGGAGCTGGTCGCCCAATGCCTGCTGCTGGGCCTGCAGGTCCTTCAGCGCCTGCTGCATCTCTTCCGGCGTCATCGGCTTGCCGTCCGGCGACTGGCCGCGTTGGGCGCGGAAGGTCTGGTTCATCAGACTTTCCTGCCGGCGGATCATGTCGCCGAGCTGATTGAGATTCTCCATCGCCTGCTGCTGGCCCTGGTCGCCCTGCTGCGGCTGGCCGGCCTGCAGGTTCTCCAGCATGTTCTGCAACTGGCTGAGCAACTGGCGGGCGGCATCCTTGGCGCCGGTCTTCGACAGATTCTCGATCTGGTCGAGCATGCGCTCGAGGTCCTGCGCGCGGAGCTGCTGGATGTCGGCGTTCGGCGGCAACTGCGCGACGTTCGGATTCTTCTGCGCCTGCTCGGCGAGCGCCTGCAGGAATTTCTGCATCGCGTCTCGCAGTTCTTGCGTCAGCTTGGCGATCTCCTCGTCGGAGGCGTTGTTCTCCAATGCCTTCCGCAGCGCGTCTTGCGCGGCGCGCAGTTGCTCGGCGGCGAGCGAGGCGCCCTGATCCTCGAGACCCAGCGCGATGGTCCAGAGATAATCGACGACGCCGCGGAGTTCGTCGTCGCTGCGCGCATCGACCAGCCGGTGATAGGCGCTCCGCATCATCAGGTAGTCTTTCGACTGCATGTGATCCTCGGGCGCCATGGTCAGCGCGTCGAGCGCGTCGGCGACGCCATCCTGCGCGTTGGCGTCGAGCGCCAGGCGGCCGCGCTGCTCGACCACGGCGCGGGCGAGGGGATTGACGAACTTGCGTGAGGGTAGCGTCACCTCGATCGGCGCGCTGCGGCCTTCCTGCCCGGCCTCGTCGCGGGCAACCAGCGTCAGCTTGACCTTGGCGCCGGCCCACGGGTGAGCGGTGAGGTCGCGTGTCGTGTCGCCCTGGCCCTTGCGCGTGCGCAGTTGCGGCAGCGACAGGGGCAGGGCCGGCGCCTCGTAGAGCGGGCGGACGCCGGCGGCGCTCTTGTCGCTATCGCCGGGCGCGAACTCGCCGAAGGCGGTGACGACGCCGTAGTCGTCCTCCAGCGAATAAGTGAGATGGAGCGCGCCGCTCTCGGCGACCTTCGGCTCGCCGACGAGCGCGATCGCCGGCGGATTGTCGGGCTGGACGGTGAAGCGCCAGGCGGAGATCTCGCGGCTGCCCTTCTTCACCTCGACGCTGGTCGCGGCGGTGAGCTTCACCTGATGCTCCAGCGGCGGCTCGGCGCCGTCGGCGGTCGCCGTCTTGGCGGCGACGGTCGGCGCGATCCTGGCGTTGGCGGCGAGGACGTCGAGGTCGTGGCTGCCGCCGGTGCGGACCGTCACGATGCTGCCGGTCGGCACGGCGTATTCGGTGCCGCTGGGCTTGGCGGCGTCGCCGGTGAGGAATATCGGCGGGCGGCCGGTGTAGGCCGGCGGCGTCACCCAGGCATCGATGCGGGCGACGGTGGCGGCCGCCGGCTCGCCGTCCTGGAAGGCTTCGCCGATGCGATCTAGGCGTTCGCCGCCGGCGACGAAGAAGCCGACAACGGCGAGAAGCAGCACCAGGAAACGGAGCGCTAGCGGATCGCGGTGCGTCAGGCGCGGCGCGGGCACGCCGGCGCGCAGGCGATCCATGGCGGCGAGCAGGCGCCGGCGGTGCGCCAGCCACAGCGCCTCGGCCATCGGGTCGCCGGTTCCGGTCGCCATGGTGTCGGAAAAAGACGTCGCCGGGCGATGCGGTGCGCCGGTCGCCTGCTCGACGCGGGCGAAGGCGGCAGCGCGCGTCGGCCACGCGAAGCGGACGAGGCGGACGACGTAGTAGATGAGCGCCAGCGCGAAGGCGGCGAGGATGGCGTAGCGCGCCGGCGTCGAGGTGAGGCGCCAGAGGCCGAACCACGACAGCGCGGCGAACAGGCCGGCGAGCGCGACGATCGGCGCGACGCGCGGCCAGACGGCTTCCCAGATCAGGTTGAGGCGCGCGCGGCCGACGGCGCGGTCGATGCGGATGCGCGCATCCGCCTCCGCGCCTGAGGGTATCCGGCCTTGATCGGAATCGGTCATCGCCAATCCGTCTTCGCCCCCGCCCGAGGGAAAGCTAACACAGAGTCGGGGGAAAGCGAGGCGTCAGGCGGGGGTGTGGATCACGATTGGGGGAGGCCGGGCCTCCTTCCCTCTCCTCTTGTGGGAGAGGGCGCTTTCTCTTGGCGAGCGAAGCGAGACTAGAGAAAGAGGGTGAGGGGGCGCTCCTCGCGCTTTTTTCCGTCTCCGCCAGTGCCCCCTCACCCTTCGCCTCTAGTTCGCTTCGCTCTCAAGAGGCGGAGCCCTCTCCCACAAAGGGAGAGGGGAGCTACGTCAGCCACGGCGCGACGCGGTCCAGCCCGATCAGGTCGTCGTAGCTTTGGCGCGGGCGGACCACGGCCCACTTGTCGCCGTTGACCAGGATCTCCGGCGCCAGTGTCTTTGAGTTGTAGGTCGAGCCCTGCACCGCGCCGTAGGCGCCGGCGGTCATCACCGCGATCAGGTCGCCCGATTCCACCGCGGCGATCGTGCGGCCGAGCGCGAGGTAGTCGCCGGTCTCGCAGATGCCGCCGACGACGTCCGCGACGACGGTCTTCGCCTTGTCTTCGGGGTCAGTGACCGGGCGGATGTCGTGCCAGGCTTCGTACAGCGTCGGGCGGATGAGATCGTTCATGCCGGCGTCGACGATGACGAAGGTCTTGGCGCCGCCCCGCTTCACGTAGACGACCTCGGCAACGAGGATGCCGGCGTTGCCGACGAACAGGCGGCCGGGCTCGAACAAGATGCGGGCGCCGAGGTTGCCGAGGCGGCGGCGGATGATTTCGGCGTAGGCCTTGGGGTCGGGCGGCGGCGGATCGTCGAGGCGGTAGGGAATGCCGAGGCCGCCGCCGGCGTCGACGTGATCAATCTCGTGGCCCTCGGCGCGCAGGTCGCGGACGAGGTCGGCGAGGAGGCCGTAAGCGGCGTCGAAGGGCGCGAGGTCGGTGATCTGGCTGCCGATGTGCATGTCTACGCCGGAGATGCGGATGCCGGGCAACTCGGCCGCGCGGGCGTAGACGTCGCGGGCGCGGGCGTAGGGGATGCCGAACTTGTTCTCGGCCTTGCCGGTGGTGATCTTGGCGTGGGTCCTGGCGTCGACGTCGGGGTTGATGCGGATGGCGATCGCGGCGGTGGCGCCCTTGGCGGCGGCGATCTCGGAGATGCGCTCCAGCTCCGGCTCCGACTCGACGTTGAAGCAGAGGATGCCGGTATCGAGCGCGAAGGCGATTTCACGCGCCGTCTTGGCGACGCCGGAGAAGACGATGCGGTCGGGCGGCGCGCCGGCGGCGAGCGCACGGCGGAGCTCGCCCTCGGAGACGACGTCGATGCCGGCGCCCTCCTTGACGAAGGTCGCGATCACCGACTGGTTGGAGTTCGCCTTCGCGGCGTAGCAGACCAGCGTATCGAGCCCGGCGAGCGCCTCGGTGAACACGCGATAATGACGGCTGAGCGTCGCCGTGGAATAGCAATAGAACGGCGTGCCCACCGCATCGGCGATTTCGGGCAGGGGCACGTCTTCGGCGTGGAGCACGCCGGCGCGGTAGTGGAAGTGATTCACGGGTGTAAGTGCCGGTTTACTGGATAAGCGGGTCGAGGACGAACTTCTTGTCCGGTTTCGCTTTCCCGTCGGGCGGCAACTGGGGCTCGCCGGCGTTGGCGGCCTTCAGCGCCATGCCGGGCGGCGCTTCGAGCGCGCCCTTGCGGCCGCAGCCGGCGAGGCCGACGGCGGCCACGACGAGGCCGACGACAACGATACGGGCCAGCAATCCGCGATTTTCCGGCGCCACGGGCGCACCCCCAAGCTCAAACTCGCCGGGCACCATACCATTCCGGTGGCGCGCGGGAAGCCTCAAGTGGCGGCTTTGGGCGCGGCTTCTTTGGCCAGCCGCTTCAGCCAGCGCCGGGCCTCGCGGCGGACGTTTTCCGGCGCCGTGCCGCCGTAGCTGGTGCGGCTTTTGACGGACTGGCGGGCGCCCAGCACGCCGTAGACATCGGTGGTGATCCGGGGCTCGATCACCTGCATCTCGGCTATCGGCAGTTTTTCGAGCAGCACCTGCCGCTTCTCGGCTGCCGAGACGATGCGGCCGGTGACCTCGTGGGCCTGGCGGAAGGGCATGTCGAGATTCTGCACCAGCCAGTCGGCGAGGTCGGTGGCGGTGGCGTAGCCGGCGCTGGCGGCCTTTTTCATGACGCTCTGGTTGGGCGTCATGTCGATGACCATGCCGGCCGTGGCCCGGATCGCCAGCAGCAGCGAGGCGAAGGCGTCGAAGGTCGGCTCCTTGTCCTCCTGCATGTCCTTGGCATAGGCGAGCGGCAGGCCCTTCAGCACGACCAGCATGCCGGTGAGGTCGCCGACGATGCGGCCGGACTTGGCGCGCACCAATTCGGCGGCGTCGGGGTTGCGCTTCTGCGGCATGATCGAGGAGCCGGTGCTGAACTTGTCGCTCAGCTTGATGAAGTTGAACTGCGCCGACGACCAGATGACGATCTCCTCGGCGAAGCGCGAGAGATGGATCGCGGTGAGGCTCGCGGCGGCGAGCGCCTCGACGACGAAGTCGCGGTCGGAGACGGCATCGAGCGAATTTGCCGCCGGGCGGTCGAAGCCGAGCGCTTCGGCCGTCATGTCGCGGTCGATCGGGAAAGACGTGCCGGCGAGCGCGGCGGCGCCGAGCGGCATCTCGTTCAGGCGCGTGCGCGCGTCGGCGAAGCGGCCGCGGTCGCGCGCCAGCATCTCGACGTAGGCGAGCAGGTGATGGCCGAGTGTCACCGGCTGGGCGACCTGCAGGTGCGTGAAGCCGGGCATGACCATGGTCGCGGCGTCCATCGCTTTGGTCGCCAGCGCCTCCTGCAGCGCGGCGAGCGCGGCGTCGGTCGTGTCGATGGCGTCGCGCACCCACAGCTTGAGGTCGGTCGCGACCTGATCGTTGCGCGAGCGCGCGGTGTGCAGCCGTCCGGCCGCCGGGCCGATCAACTCGGCAAGGCGCGACTCTATGTTGAGGTGGATGTCCTCCAGGGCGCGGGAAAACTTGAACTTCCCCGCTTCGATTTCTCGCAGGATCGTGTCTAGACCGGCGTCGATCTTGTCGGCATCGTCCGCCGCGATGATGCCCTGTTTGGCAAGCATGCGGGCGTGGGCCCTCGAGCCGGCAATGTCCTGGCGGAAGAGCTCGCGGTCGAAATCGATCGACGCGTTGATCTCTTCCATGACGGCATCGGGGCCTTCGGCAAACCGGCCGCCCCACATGCGGTTCTTCATGACCATGACCTTCCGGGATACGGACGAATGACTTCAGGCAGACGCCGCGGCTTGACGATCCTGGCGCTGGCCGCCGTGGCCGGCATCGTTGCCGGGACGGCGGGGGTATATGTCAGAGGGTCGGGGGCTGGCAACGGCGACCCGGCGGTGGCGGCGCTCTGCGCCGACGCCGTGGCCGCCGCGGCGCGGGTGGCGCCGTTCGCCAAGGGCGAGGTGGCGGCGTTCCGCGTGGCGACGGCGCCGGAGAGTTTCGGGGACCTCACGTTCAAGACGCCGGAGGGGGCGCCGACGACGCTGGCCGCGCTTTCCGGCAAGGTCGTGCTGGTCAATCTGTGGGCGACATGGTGCGTGCCGTGCCGGGCCGAGATGCCGGCGCTGGACCGGCTGCAGGCGGCGGCGGGCGGCAAGGATTTCTCGGTCGCGACTATCAATCTCGACGTGCAGAATCCGGAGCGGGCAAAGGATTTCATGGCGGAAATCGGCGTCCACAATCTGCCGCTCTACTCCGATGCGACGATGGGCGTGTTCAACGACCTCAAGAAACGCGGCCTGGCGATCGGGCTTCCGACCACGCTGCTGATCGACGGCAAGGGATGCCGCATCGGGATCGTCGAGGGGCCGGCCGAATGGGACTCGGCCGATGCACGGGCGCTGATACAGGCGGCGCTGCCGCCGCCTGCGTCGTCCGGCTAGGCGACCTTCAGCGCCTCGGAGGCGTGATCCTCGACCGGCACGTCGTTCTTCTCGGCGACCTCGACGCGGTCGCGGCCCTGCAGCTTGGCGCGGTAGAGGGCGAGGTCGGCCGCCTGGACGAGCGAGTCGAGCGTCGAACCGGTCTGGGCCTGGGCGATGCCGGCGCTGACGGTGGCCTTGATGGCGCCGTCGTTCAGCCGCGCGCAGGCATCGGCGAAGGCGACGCGGATGCGTTCGGCGGCGATGTAGGCGGCGCCGACGCTGGCGCCGGGCAGGATGGCGCCGAACTCCTCGCCGCCGAGGCGGCCGATGAGATCGGACGAACGGAGCGTCTTCAGGGCCGCCGCACCAAACCGTTTCAACACCTCGTCGCCCGGGCCGTGGCCGAAGGTGTCGTTGATCTTCTTGAAGGCGTCGAGGTCGAAGAGGATGATCGCCAGCGCCGAGTCCTGACGCGCGGCATCGGCGACCAGCGTCTCGCCGCGGTCGTAGAAGGCGCGGCGGGTGGCGACGCCGGTGAGGCCGTCGGTCGAGGCGGCGATCTTGTGCACGATCTCGTTGCGCTCACGCGCCATGGCGACGGTGAAGATCGAGGTGCCGACGACGAAGGCCAGCGTCTCGAGGTGGACGAAGCCGAACCAGCCGTAGAGCACGGCGACGCCGGCCGGGGCCATGCCGCCTGAGATCGCGGCGAAGGCGGCGCCGGCCGAGAAGGTGGCGTGCAGGCCGAGCAGGACGACCAGCGGCCAGCGGCTCATCAGCTTCTCGTCGCGGCCCCGCCAGAACTCGTAGGCGGCGGCGAAGAGAAACACGGCGACGATTCCGAGGTTGAGCGCGACCTGGATGCGCGTCTCGGCGCGCACCAGCGGCATGGCATAGGCGACCAGCCAGAGCACGGCGCCGGCGCCGACGATGGAGAAGTCGACGCGGCGGTTGTTGACCGCGCGGGCCGAGGCCCAGATGAGGGCCGGGCTGATGTTGAGCAGCGTGATGGCGACAACCAGCGGCGGCTCGCCGGGGGTGAGCGTCGGCGAGGCCATGATGGGAATCGCGGTGGCGAGCACGAGATCGGCGGCGGCCCACCACAGCATGCCGTGGGCGCGATCGGTCTGCAGCCAGGCGAAGATCAGGAAGACGCCGCTGATGGCGGACACGAAGCTGCCCGCAACCATAAGGGTCGGAAAGTCGATCGTCATGGGGATCAACGCGCCTCGCAACCTTGGGCGGCTCCGCACGGCCGCCTCTTCGATTGGCTGCACCATACGCGGCGCACACTGAATTCACGTTAGCGCGTTGCCTGCAAACCTAACGAATTCGTCAACGTTTTCTTAAGCTTACGCGACGCGGATGACGTTGGTCCCGGCGGTGGGCTCGGCGTCGGTTTTTGCCGGACGCTCGACGCGATTGCGGCCGAGTTCCTTGGCCCTGTAGAGGCAACCATCGGCAATTTTCATGATGGCATCGAGCGTCATGGCCGACGACGTCGCGCTGGCGACGCCGGCGCTCGCCGTCACCTTGACCGGCTCGTCGCCGATGATCACCGCCGTCGCGGCGAAGCCGGCGCGGATGCGGTCGGCGATGACGTAGGCCGCCTCGATGGTGGCGCGCGGCAGGACGACGACGAATTCCTCGCCGCCGAGGCGGCCGAAAAGATCGTTGGGGCGGAGGATGCCCTGGGTCGTCTGCGAGAAGACGCGGATGACCTCGTCGCCGGCGGCGTGGCCGTAGGTGTCGTTGACCCACTTGAAGTGGTCGAGGTCGAACATGATGAGGGAGAACGACGCGCCTTCCTGGCGGCAGCGCTCGAGCAGGCGCTTGCTGCCGTCGAGCAGGGCGCCGCGGTTGGCGATGCCGGTCAGCGAATCCTTGCGGCTGGCGAGCACGATCTGCATCTCGCTACGCTCCTTGACGAGGATCGCCATGAAGACGGCCGTGCCCATCGAATAAATCAGGCTTTCGAAGCTGATCAGGCCGAACCAGGTCGCCAGCACGGGCAGTGCGCCGGCGGTGAAGCGGCCGGCGATCGTGTCGAAGACGCCGCCGAGGAAAGTCACTCCGTGGAGGGCGAACATCGCGATCAGCGCCCAGCGGGCGGGCAGCATCTCGCGGCGGCCACGCCACAGTTCATGGGCCGAGGCCCACAGGTAGACGATGGCCGGAACGAAGCCGAACGCGGTGCGGATGAAGTAGTCGGTCTCCGGCAGCGGCACGAAGATGACGAGCAGCCACGCGACCAGCCCGCCGAACAGCAACGCCGGCGGTATCGACCGCGAGGCGAAGCGGCGCGTGCCGCCCCAGACCAGGGCCGGACCGAAAACGATAAGCGCGACGCCGCCGAGGACGACGGTGTGCGAGGCCACGGTGTGGCCGACGGCGATGAGGGCGATGCCGGCGGCAGCGGCAAAGTTGGCGGCAGCCCACCACAACAGGGCAGGGGCGCGCGCGATCTGCGTCCACGCCACCAGCAGCAGTAAACCGGCGAGCAGCGCCACGAAGGCGCCGACCCACGTCAATGTCTGGATATCGAGATTCATGGCCTTCGCGTGACCGCCGGCGTCGGCCGGCGTGAAGGCGCGCGACCTAGTGAATTACTGCAGCGGACGTTGGGCTCAGATCGTTACGAACAGGTGTTGGCGCGAGCCTGCCTTTTCGCGAACAGCGATAAGGCGGCGTTAACGCTACCGCGTCGGTACGGGTTTCTCGCCGCGGTAGTCGTAGAAGCCGCGGCCCGATTTCCGGCCGAGCCAGCCGGCCTCGACGTACTTCACCAGTAGCGGGCAGGGCCGGTACTTCGAATCCGCAAGGCCCTCATGCAGCACCTGCATGATCGACAGGCACGTATCGAGGCCGATGAAGTCGGCAAGCTGCAGCGGGCCCATCGGATGGTGGGCGCCGAGGCGCATGGCGGTGTCGATCGCATCGACTGTGCCGACGCCTTCGTGCAGCGCGTAGATCGCCTCGTTGATCATCGGCAGCAGGATGCGGTTGACGATGAAGGCGGGGAAATCTTCCGCGAGCGTCGCGGTCTTGCCGAGGCGGGTGGTGAATTCCTTGGCCGTGGCGAAGGTCGCGTCGGCGGTGGCGATGCCGCGGATGATCTCGACGAGCTCCATCCTCGGCACCGGATTCATGAAATGGATGCCGATGAATTTTTCCGGGCGGTCGGTGGCGGCGGCGAGCCGCGTGATCGAGATCGACGAGGTGTTGGTGGCGAGCAGCGCCTCCGGCTTCAGCGACGATGAGACGTGGCGGAGGATCTGGCTCTTGACCTGCTGGTCCTCGACTGCCGCCTCGATGACGAGATCGGCGTCGCCGAAAGAATCGTAGCCCGGCGCGGCGGAGACGTGCGCCATGGCCGCCTTGCGCTCCGCCTCGGTCATCTTACCGCCGGCGACCAGGCGGCCGAGGTTGGCGTCGATATTGGCGATGGCCGCCTTGATGCGCTCGCCGCCGACGTCGTTGATCTGCACGTCGTAGCCGGCGACGGCGCACACCTGCGCGATGCCGCTGCCCATCTGGCCGGCGCCGATGACGCCGATTTTATGCAGTGTGGTCATGATGTTCCCATTGTCGTCCGCGGATGCTTCGCCGTCAAAGGGCGCGCTCCAGCTCGGGCAGTATTTCGTAAAGATCGCCGACCAAACCATAGTCGGCGATGGCGAAGATCGGGGCGTCGGGATCCTTGTTGATCGCCACGATGATCTTCGCTTCCTTCATGCCGGCGAGGTGCTGAATGGCGCCCGAGATGCCGACCGCGATGTACAGATCGGGGGCGACGATCTTGCCGGTCTGCCCGACCTGCAGCTCGTTCGGGGCGTAGCCGGCGTCGACCGCGGCGCGCGAGGCGCCGATGGCGGCTTTCAGCTTCTCGGCGATCGGCTCGAGATATTTCTTGAAGTTTTCCGACGACTGGAAGGCGCGGCCGCCGGAAATGACGATGCGCGCCGAGGTCAGCTCGGGGCGGGTGGAGCGGGTGAGCTCGGCGCCGACGAACGTCGACTGCGCCGAGGCTTCCGGCGCGGGCACCGTCTCGATCGGCGCGTTGCCGCCGTCGCCGGCCGCGGCGAACGCAGCGGCGCGCACGGTGACGACGCGTTTCGCGTCGTTGGAGGTCACGGTCTCGATGGCGTTGCCGGCGTAGATCGGGCGCTCGAAGGTGTTCGGCGCGATCACCTTCACGATCTCGGACACCTGCATCACGTCAAGCAGCGCGGCGACTCTGGGCATCACGGTCTTGCCGGTGGCGGTCGCGGGCGCGACCAGTGCGTCGTAGTGCTGCGCCAGCGAGACGATCAGCGCGGACAGCGGCTCGGGCAACTGGTTGGCGAGCGAGTCGCCATCGGCGTGAAGCACGTTGGCGACGCCGGCGAGCTTGGTCGCGGCCGTCGCGGCCGCCGCGCAGTCCTTGCCGGCGACGAGCACGTGGACGTCGCTGCCCAACGCGAGGGCGGCGGTGAGGGCGCGGGCGGTGGCCTCCTTGATGGAGCCATTGTCGTGTTCGGCGAGCAGCAGGGTCGTCACAGGTTGGCTCCGGCGAGAAATGCGTTCGCGTCTTTGTGGTATGGTGCGCGAAGGGAAATGAGGGGCGTGCCTTGGCTTATTCCACCACGCTTGGCGGCGTCGCCATCGTTGGCGCGCTGGTGACGCTGGTCGCGATCGGCGGCGTGCACTTCGTCGCGACGGACAAGAACCCGCTGCACGATCCGGTCAGCGATTACGGCGCCGGTCCGCACCGGCGATGGTACTGGGCGGGCGTCGCCGGTGTCTCGATCGCGGCGCTGGCGCTGGTTCTGGCGGCCCTCGCCGGCGTATCGGCCGCGCCGCCGGTCGCCATCGTGCTGCTGGTGCTGTTCGCCGTGGCGCGCGTCGCCATCGCGTGGTTCCCGACCGACGTCGGCGTCGCCATTCCAACCACGGCCACCGGGCGCATCCATGGCGCATTGGCGATCGTCGCTTTCGCCTCCGTCGCGATTGCCGCCAACGGCTATCCAGGCGTATCGCCGTGGTTCGGCTGGGCGCTCTACGTGACGGTCGCGCTGCTCCTGCTGTGCCTTCTGTGGCCGCCGGCGCGCGCCATTTTCGGCCTGCTCGAGCGGCTGTTCTATGTCGCGATGATCGCGTGGTTCGTCGCCGCCGGGCGCGCGCTGATCGGATAGGCGCGGGGTCATATCGCTCCGGCGTCCTTCAGCTTGGCGACCAGTTCGGCGACGGAGGCTACTCTCGCGCCGGCGCGGCGGCCGGGCGGCTCGCTGACCTTGACCACGGTCAGGCGCGGCTTGGTATCGACGCCGAGGTCGGCAGCGGTCATCTCCTCCAGCGGCTTCTTCTTCGCCTTCATGATGTTGGGCAGCGAGGCGTAGCGCGGCTGGTTGAGGCGGAGGTCGGCGGTGACGACCGCCGGCAGCGTCAGGCGCACCGTCTCGTGACCGCCATCGACTTCGCGGGTGACGGTGGCGGCGCCGTCGGCAATCGCGATCTTCGAGGCGAAGGTGGCGACAGGCCACGACAGCAGCGCGGACAGCATCTGGCCGGTCTGGTTGGCGTCGTCGTCGATCGCCTGCTTGCCGAGAATTATCAGGCCGGGCTGTTCCTTTGCGGCGACTGCGGCAAGCGCCTTCGCCACGGCCAGCGGCTCGAGCCGGCCCTCGGCCTTGACCAGGATACCGCGGTCGGCGCCCATCGCGAGGCCGGCGCGGATGGTTTCCGCGGCGCCTGCCTCGCCGACCGAGACGGCGACGACCTCGGTCGCAACGCCGGCTTCCTTCAGGCGCAGCGCCTCCTCGACGGCGATCTCGTCGAACGGGTTCATCGCCATTTTGACGTTGGCGAGATCGACGCCGCTGCCGTCGGCCTTAACGCGAACCTTTACGTTGAAGTCGACGACGCGCTTCACGCCAACAAGAATCTTCATGCCCACGGTCCCCTCGGATCGACGCGTGGCGGCTCGATCCGTTCCTGCTCTGCCGGCGCCGGCTCTCCTGCCGCCGCCTTCTTCGGATGCTCGGGCAGCGCCGCGGCAAACAGCGGCACGCCCTTCTGGCGCATGACGAGCACGAGAAGGGCGCCGGCCGCAAGTCCGCCGATGTGGGCCCACCATGCAACTTCTGCGTCACCGCCGGCGAAGGCGGAATAGATCTGGAACAGGATCCAGAAGCCCAGCACCCATTCGACGCGCAGGCGCAGCGGCAGGCGGAACAGCACGAGAATCCAGACTTTGGCGCGCGGGTAGAGCAGTACGTAGGCGGCGATGTTGCCGGCCACGGCGCCCGACGCGCCGATCACCGGCGCCTCGGACAGCGGGTCGGAGAGGACGAAGCCGTAGCCGGCAGCGGCGGCGCATAACAGATAGAAGATGAAATAGCGGAAGTGGCCGAGGGCATCCTCGACGTTATCGCCGAAGACCCAGAGGAAGATGAGGTTGCCGGCAAGGTGCCAGAAATCGGCGTGCAGGAACGAGTAGGTGATGAGCGTCAGGAGATCGGGGATCGAGGTGAGGTCGATGGCGCGGCCAACGGCGAGGTTGAAGTAGGCCGGCACCAGGCCGAAGTCGGTCGCCGAGGCGTTCATCGGCTCCCGCGAGAACGAGCCGTCCTCGAAGAAGAAATAGACAACGATGTTGAGGGCAATGAAACCCCAGCAGATATACGGCCAGCGGATGCGGCGGAGCGGATTGGTGTCGTAGAGGGGGATGAACGCCACGCGCTCGCCTGTCGATCAGCGGTTCTTGCCGGGCACCCAGAGGACATCGGCGGCGCCGTTGTCGTTCATCACGCGGGCGGCGACGAAGAAGAAATCGGAGAGGCGGTTGATGTAGTGGACCGCCTCGGGGTTCACGGTCTCCTTTGCCGCCAGCTCGACCATCAGCCGCTCGGCGCGGCGCGCGACGGTGCGGCAGAGGTGGAGAGCGGCGGCAGTCGGCGTGCCGCCCGGCAGCACGAACGAGGTGAGGGGATTCAGCGCCTCGTTCATGGCATCGATCTCGCGCTCCAGCCGCTCGACCTGGGACGCGACGATGCGCAGGCGCTCGCGGGCGCCGACCTTCTCGGGCGTGGCGAGATCGGCGCCGAGGTCGAACAGGTCGTTCTGGATCGCGGCGAGCATCGCGTCGCGCGTCTCGCCGATCGCCTCGCGATGGAGGCGCGCCTGGCCGACGTGGGCGTTGAGTTCGTCGATGGTGCCGATGGCGGCGAAGCGGAGATCGGACTTCAGCCGGCGCTCGCCGGTTGCCAGCGCGCTGGTGCCGTCGTCGCCGGTGCGCGTGTAGATGCGGTTGAGGACGACCATCAGCGCGACGAGAAATACAGCGCCGTCATGCCGATCACGACGGCGATGAACTGGAGCAGCACGCGCAGGCGCATCAGCTTCTGCGAGCGGGTCGGCGAGCCGCCGCGCATCATGTTGACGAGGCCCAGAACCAGCACGATGGCAACCGCGCCGACGGCAAACGGGGTGATGTATTCGAGGATATTCGACATCGTCGGAAGGCCGGAAAGCTGCGGAAAGTTTCGCCCATATAGCCATATTCCGGGCGTTGCGTCTTGCCGTTTGAAGCCGCAGCGCGCATCGTTTGCGGCGAGGGAGGCGGGCCATGCGCGGGCTCAAGGGCAAGCGGGTGCTGATCACCGGGGCGGCGACGGGCATCGGCCGCGCCACGGCTATCCGCTTCGCCGAGGAAGGCGCCAGCGTCGCGGTCAACTACATCGGCGACCCGGAGCCGGCCGAGGCGCTGATCGAGGAACTGACGCGCATCAGCCCGGATGGCGGCCACGTGCTGGCGCCGGCCGATGTCTCCGACGAGGACGCCGTCGATTCGCTGTTCGCCGGCGTCGTGCAGGCGCTCGAGGGCCTCGACATCCTGGTCAACAATGCCGGCATCAAGGTCACGCACCAGCCGCACGAAGCGGCGATCGCCGACTACGACCGCGTCATGGCGGTGAATCTCCGCGGCGCGTTCCTGTGCGCGCAGGCGGCGATCCAGCATTTCCTCGACAACGAGCGGCCAGGCGCGATCGTGACGACGTCGTCGATCCAGGCCGACACGCCGGTCAACGACGACGCGATCGCCTACGTCATGTCGAAGGCAGGCATCACGGGCATGACGCGCGCGCTGGCGCTGCGCTACGCCCGCAACGGCATCCGCATCAACGCGGTCGGTCCCGGTGCGGTGATGACGCCGATGAACGCGGAGTTCCAGTCGAACCCGACGGAGCTCAGGCGAACGGAACGCGCGGTGCCGCTCGGCCGGGTGGGTCGGGCGGAGGAGATCGCCAGCGTCATCGCGTTTCTCGCGTCGGACGAGGCGAGTTACGTGACCGGGCAGACGGTGTTTGCCGATGGCGGGCTGGGTGTCGGGCGGCCGGTGTAGCGCCGATCCGAGTTGAGCGCCGCCCCGTTGGTCACCTCTCCCTGGAGGGAGAGGGCTTTCGAGCTTGGTGAGCGAAGCGAGCCTAGCGAGAAAGGGTGAGGGGTTAGGGACCCATCGCTCATAACTCCTGTCCCTAACCCCTCACCCCATTCGCCTAAGTTCGCTGCGCTCACTAAGGCTCATGGCCCTCTCCCTCAGGGAGAGGTGACTAACAAGCGTCTGTGAGTGGGTGGGACCTACCGCTGCCTTATCAGCACCAGATCGAGCAGTCGCGTCGGCAGCAGCCGCTTCAATGCGGCGCCGACCTGGCTTGGGATCGTCACGCGATAACGCGCGCGCGGCGATCCGCTTTCCAGCGCGTGAATCAACGGACGCACGATCGCATCCGGACCGCGCTTGAAGGTGAACGATTCCGGACCGCCGTTGAGGCGCGAGATTTCGCGGCGGTAGTCTTCCAGGAACGGCGAGTTGCGGATGTCGGTCGTCTCGAGGAAGCGCATGCGCGCGTTTTCCAGCATGCGGCTGTGGATTGGGCCGGGCTGGAGCAGGCAGACGTAGATGCCGGTGCCGGCGAGCTCGAGCCGCAGCGTGTCGGACAGCGCCTCGACGGCGTATTTCGAGGCGCTGTAGGCGCCGGTGAACCTGACCGCGACGAAGCCCAGCACCGAGGAGCAGTTGACGATGCGGCCGTGCCCCTGCTTGCGCATGACGGGCAGGACGCGGCGGATGAGGTCGTACCAGCCGACGACGTTGGTCTCCAGCACGGCGCGGAGGTGATCGGCCGAGACGTCCTCGATCGCGCCGGGGTGGCTGTAGGCGCCGTTGTTGAACAGCGCGTCGAGCGTGCCGCCGGTGGAGGCGAGCACCTCGGCGACCGCGGCGGCGATCGACGCCGGCTCGGCATAGTCCAGCCGCACGGTCTCGAAGCCTTCCGTGGCGAGGCGGTCGCAATCCGGCTGCCGGCGGCAGGCGGCGAACACGCGCCAGCCCCGCTCCTTCAACGCCTTTGCCGAATGATAGCCGATGCCCGACGAGCAGCCGGTGATCAATATGGACCGTGGCATCGCCCGTCTGGTCTTGCCGTCGCTCGCTTCGATGGCGCGCGGCGTGGAATCAAGCATCAGTGCACCAACCCCCGGAAAGCCTGCCGCGCGGGCGACCTTGGCCGAAACCGCCGGGCGGGCGCAAGCGCTTTTCCGCGCCGTTCCGCCTCTCCGCCTGCCTCGGAAATGGCCGCGAATTGCCCGCGGCGGCCAAGAATCGCGTATCGTTTACCAAAGTCGAGCGGAGGCGGGCGACAGCGTGATGAACGTCGGCGGGGAGGGGGTCGCGCGCCGCGCGTGGGCGGTCTTCTGGGATGCGTTCAATCATTTCAACGCCGACGACGGCTGGGCGATGGCGAGCCACGTCGCGCTGTCGGCGCTGATGGCGCTATTCCCGTTCCTGATTTTCGTGGCGGCGTTTGCCGGCACGCTCGGCGAGGCGAGCCTCGCCAACCGCGTCGCCGAGATCGTGTTCGCGGCGTGGCCCGCTGAGGTCGCCAACCCGATCGCGGCCGAGGTGCGGCGCGTGCTGGTGCCGATCCACGGTAACCTCCTCACCATCTCGGCGGTGGTTGCGCTCTATCTCGCGTCCAACGGCGTCGAGGCGGCGCGCACCGCGCTCAACCGCGCGTACCGCGTCATCGACCGGCGCTCGATATTTTTCCGGCGGGCGCAGAGCCTCGTCTTCGTGCTGATCGGGACGGTGGTGTTCCTGCTCATCGCGGGCTTCGGCGTGTTTACCGCCGGGCTGCCGGCGCTGCAGCAGTTTGCCGCCCAGTTCGCGCTGCTCGGCGCCGCCGTTACCAGCATCCTCGTCATCGGCGCGTTGCTCGGCGCGCACCTCTGGCTGCCGGCGGGCCGGCCCTCGGCGCGCTACCTGTGGCCCGGGATCGTGGCGACGCTGGTCGCGTGGCTGTTGTCGGCGTGGATCTTCGCGATCTATCTGCGCACCTTCGCCAACTACGCGGCGACCTACGCCGGCCTCGCCGGCGTCGTGACGGCGATGTTCTTCCTCTACGTCGTGGCGGTCCTGATGATTTTTGGCGCCGAGTTCAACGCCGCGCTCGGCCGCCTGCGCGACGGGCGGATCGGGTAGCAATCGCGTCTGTTTCGCGGCGAAACCTGTCGGAATCGTAATGTTTCCGCCGTAGGAATTGGTGATTGGATGCGTGTGAACCGCGTCCACGATCCCTATGTAGAGAGCACCATGCTCCAGAAATCGCCCGAAACCGCGCCCGCCGGGAATTTGGCCGCCGCGCCCGACATCGCCTCCGTGCTCAACGCCGGCGCGCCCTCGCGGCGCTGGCGGCGGTGGATCGTGGGCGCCGTCGTCGTCCTGATCGCTGCCGGCGGCGCTTATGCGTGGTCGGCGTCGCACTCGACGACGCGCGCCGTGGTCTACGCCGCGGTGCCGGTGACCAAGGGCGACCTCACCGTAACGGTGACCGCGACCGGCACGGTGCAGCCGACCAACCAGGTCGATATCTCGAGCGAATTGTCGGGGACGGTCGCGACCGTCGATGCCGACTTCAACGACCATGTCGCCAAGGGCGCTACGCTCGCCACGCTCAACACCGACAATCTCGAGTCGGCAGTGGCGCTGTCGCAGGCCACTCTGACGGCACGGCAGGCCGACGTGCTGCAGGCGCAGGCGACGGTGGACGAAACGTCCGCCGCCTATGCGCGTAACGCACCGCTCGCCGAGAAAGGCCTGACCTCCGCTGGCTCGGCCGAGTCGGCGAAGGCCGCCGCGGATCGCGCCACTGCGGCGCTGGCGTCCTCCAACGCCAATCTTAAGATCGCGCAGGCTAACGCCTCCATCGCGCAGGCTGATCTCAGCAAGGCGAAGATCGTGTCGCCGATCGACGGCATCGTGCTGTCGCGCGCCGTCGAGCCGGGGCAGACGGTGGCCTCCTCGCTGCAGGCGCCGATCCTGTTTACGCTCGCCGAGGACCTGACCAAGATGCAGTTGCAGGTCGACATCGACGAGGCCGACGTCGGCAAGGTGGCGGAAGGCGACAAGGCCAGCTTCACGGTCGAGGCGTATTCCAACCGCCAGTTTCCGGCGACCATCTCGCAGGTGCGCTACTCGCCGGCGACGGTCGAGGGCGTCGTGACCTACAAGGCGATCCTGACGGTCGACAACACCGACTTGTCGCTGCGCCCGGGAATGACCGCGACGGCGGAGATCACCGTCGATCACGTCACCGACACGCTGCTCGTGCCGAATGCGGCGCTGCGCTACACGCCGCCGGCGGCGCCGGTGGCGGCGCAGCGCCAGCGCAGCGGCGGGCTGCTTGGTCTGCTGCTGCCCTCCGGTGGGCCCGGCGGCCAGCGCACGCGCACGACCGTGACGCCGACGGGCGACACCAGCGAGCGCACCATCTACGTGTTGCGCGAGGGCGCGCCGGTGGCGGTGCACGTCAAGACCGGCGTCACCGACGGCACGCGGACGGCGATAGTTTCCGGCGACCTCAAGGAAGGCGATCGCGTCGTTACCGGTTCGCGGGCGGCGAGCTAGAGATGGCCGCGCCGCTCATCCGCTTTCGCGGCGTCACCAAGATTTACGGCGCCGGCGATGCCGCCGTGGCGGCGCTCAAGGGCGTCGATCTCACCATCGAGCGCGGCGAGTTCGTCGCAGTGATGGGGCCGTCGGGCTCGGGCAAATCGACCGCGATGAACATTCTCGGCTGCCTCGATACGCCGACCGGCGGGTCGTACGAATTCATGGGCTCGCCGGTCGGCGATCTTTCGCGCGACCAGCAGGCGATGCTCCGGCGCTACTACCTCGGCTTCGTATTCCAGGGCTTCAACCTCTTGCCGCGCACCTCGGCGCTGGAGAATGTCGAGATGCCGCTGATGTATCGCGGTGTGCCGGCGGGCGAGCGCAAGAAGCTGGCGCTGGCGGCGCTGACCAAGGTCGGGCTGGCGCAGCGCGCCCACCACGATCCGAACGAACTTTCCGGCGGGCAGCAGCAGCGCGTCGCGATCGCGCGCGCCATCGCGGCACAGCCGCAGGTGATGCTCGCCGACGAACCGACCGGCAACCTCGATTCGGCGACCAGCCGCGACGTGATGAACCTGCTCACCGACCTCAACCGCAGCGAGGGCATCACCATCGTGATGGTGACGCACGAGCCCGATATGGCGGAATACGCCCAGCGCGTCATCCGCTTCGTCGACGGGCACATTGCCGTTGACGGGTCGCATGTGGAGGCGGCGTGAGATGCTTTATGAGACGCTGAAGCTGTCGATCCGGACCATCCGCCGCAACGTGCTGCGGTCCATCCTCACCGTGCTCGGCGTGGTGATCGGCGTTGCCGCCGTCATCGTCATGGTGACGCTCGGGCAGGGGACGAGCGCGCAGGTGACGTCGGACGTCGCCAAGCTTGGGTCGAACATCCTGATGGTGCGTGCCGGGCAGGCCGGTTTCGGACCGGCGAGCGCCACCGCCGACAGCCGCAACTTCGATGCCAAGGATGTCGATGCCGTCGAGAACGAGATCGCCGGCGTCGCCGTCGCGGCGCCGATGCTGTCGCGGAACCTGACCGCCATATCGGGCAACATCAATCATGCGCAGCAGGTGATCGGCACGGACAACCGCTATTTCGTCGCGCGCGACTGGGATGTTGTGCTTGGCCGCACCTTCACCGACAGCGAGATCCAGGCGGGCAGCGCGTCGTGCATCCTCGGCGCGACCACCAGCCAGGCGCTGTTTCAGGGCAGCGATCCGGTCGGCGAGACGATCCGGCTGCGCGCCATCGCCTGCAAGGTGATCGGCGTGCTGGCTGCCAAGGGCAACTCCGGCTTCGGGCAGGATCAGGACGACCTGATCGTGATGCCGCTGAAGGCCGTGCAGCGGCGCATCGCCGGCCATCCCGATATCCAGATGATGTACGTGTCGGTCGATCCGGCCTACACGACCAGCGACGTGCAGGCGTCGATCGAGGACCTGCTGCGCGAGCGCCGCCAGGTCGGGCCGGACGACCGCGATAATTTCTCGGTGCAGGACATGGCGCAGATCGCGTCGATGCTGACGTCGATCTCCGGCGTGCTCACGGGGCTGCTGTCGGCGGTCGCCGGCGTCAGCCTGCTGGTCGGCGGTATCGGCATCATGAACATCATGCTGGTGTCGGTGACCGAGCGGACGCGCGAGATCGGCATCCGCCTCGCCATCGGTGCGCAGGCGCGTCAGGTGCTGCTGCAGTTCCTGGTCGAGGCGGTGGTGCTGTCGCTGTTCGGCGGCGTGCTCGGCATCGCGCTGGGTCTTGGCCTCGCCGCCATCGGCGGTCGGTTCCTCTCGGTGCCGTTCATCTTCAACCCGACGATCGTCGCGATCGCGTTCGTCTTCTCGGCGCTGGTCGGCGTGGCGTTCGGATACTTCCCGGCGCGGCGGGCGGCGCGGCTCGATCCGATCGAAGCGTTGCGGCACGAGTAGCTGCCGGCGTCAGGGGTAAGACGAGGCACATCCCTCCCCAAATCGCCTTCGGCGTTTTGACCCTCCACAAGGGGAGGGTTCATCCTTGCTGGAACACCGTGCTTCAGCCCGTGGCGCCGGCGGCAGAGGCCTTGCCGAGCGCCGCCTGCATCGCGGCGTAAAGCTCGCGCGGCGAGTACGGCTTGACCACGGCGCCGCTGAAGCCGGCGGCGCGGGCCCGGTTGTTGGCGACCTCGGAGCGGTCGCCGGCGAGAGCCACGACCGGCAGGGCGCCGCGGGCGCCCATGGCGCGGATCAGTTGCACCGCGACGATGCCATCCATGTCGGCGACCGAAAGATCGATGACCACGAGATCGACGGGCGTATCGCGGCGCAGAAGCGCCAGCACCGACTCGCCGGTCGGCGTGCTGATCGTCGAGCAGCCGAACTGCTGGCAAAGCACGGCGGCGACCATCGCGGCGGAAGGCGTGCCGCCGACGATGGCGACGCGCGGGCGCTGCCCCTTGGCCGTCGTCAGGCCTGTCGATGCCGACGCGGGCATCCCCTCCGCACGCTCCATGCACGTCCCCCGCGATCACGCCGAGCTTGCAAGTATCCCCGGGCTTGCTTAACGAGCGGCTAAGTCTCCGCCCCTCGCCGGTCGTTTTCATGGATCAGATCGTCGCCATCGTCGTCCCGGTCTTCGGGCTGATCGGGCTGGGCTTCGGGGCGGCGTGGACGAAGCTGCTCAGCGAGCAGACAGGCGAGGCGGTCGCCGAATTCGTCTTCACCATCGCCATCCCGCTCTTGATCTTCCGGGTCGTCGCCACCGCCGATTTCTCCGACGGCACGCCATGGCTCCTGTGGCTCGACTACTACATCGGCTTCGTCATCGCGTGGGTGCTCGGCACGCTCGTCGTCCGCCGCGTGTTCGGGCGCGATGCGCGCGCCGGACTGGTCGCCGGCGTCTCCGCCGCCTACCCGAACGCGCTGCTCATCGGCATTCCGCTGGTGATGACGGCGTATGGAGCGGCGGGCGCGGCGGCGGTGTCATTGGTCATTGCCATCAATCTGCCCGTGATGATGACGGTGAGCGCGATTCTGATCGAGCGGGCGCTGGTCGTCGACGGCCTGTCGCCCGATGCCAACGGCTGGACGACGGCGCGCAGCATCTTCGCGGCGCTCGTCAAGAATCCGATCGTGCTCGGCCTTTTCGCCGGAACGCTGTGGCGCATAGCGGGCCTGCCGATCGCCGGGCCGCTCGGCGACGTCGTCATTCGTGTCGGCGACGTTGCCTCGACGCTGGCGCTGTTCTCGGTCGGCATGAATCTCCGCCGCTACGGGATCTCGGGCAACCTCAGAGCGGCAATGGCGGTAGGCGTGATCAAGCTGATGATCATGCCGGCGATCGTGTTTTTCGTGGTCGGGTTCGTGTTCCACCTGCCGCCGGTGTGGGGCAAGGCGATCGTCATCGCGACGGCGTGCCCGACGGGCGTCAATGCCTATCTGGTGGCGACGCGGTTCAACACCAGCCAGGCGCTGGCGTCGAACGCGATCACGCTGACGACCGCGTTCGCCGTGGTCACGGTCGCGTTCTGGCTGCACGCGGTGCAGTGGCTGTCGCCCTAGAGGCCGACCATCCGGCGGGTGTCGTCCGGCGTCTTCCCCGCCGCGCGCAGCGAACGCAGCGACGTGTCGCCGTCGGATTTGGACAATTTGCGGCCGTCGGCGTCGAGTATCAGGCGGTGGTGGTGGTAGGCCGGCGAGGGCAGGCCCATCAGGCGCTGGAGCAGAACGTGGACGGCGGTGGCGTAGTAAAGGTCGCGACCGCGGACCACGTTGGTGATGCCCTGCGCGGCGTCGTCGATCACGACGGCGAGGTGATACGAGGTCGGCGTCTCCTTGCGTGCGATCACGACGTCGCCCCAGGCGGCGGGGTCGGCGGCGATGGTGGCGTTGTCCTCGCGCCAGGTCAGCGGGCCGGTCGTGGCGATGGCGCGGTCCATGCGCAGGCGGAGCGCGTAGGGCGCGCCGGATGCGATGCGCGCCTCGGCTTCGGCCGCGGGCAGGTCGCGGTCGGTGCCGGGGTAGATCGGCGCGCCGTCGGGGTCGCGGCCGCTGCCTGCCGCGGCGATCTCGGCGCGGGAGAGGAAGCTCGGGTAGACCAGGCCCATCGCCGAGAGCCGCGCCAGCGCTGCGGCGTAGTCGGCCATGTGCTCCGACTGGCGGCGCACCGGCGTCTCCCATGCGAGGCCGAGCCAGGCCAAGTCGTCGTAGATCGCGGCCTCGTATTCCGGGCGGCAGCGGGCCGGGTCGATATCCTCGATGCGCAGCAGGAAGCGTCCGCCGGCGGCGCGGCAGCGCTCGCAGTCGGTCAGCGCCGAGAAGGCGTGGCCGAGGTGGAGATAGCCGTTGGGCGAGGGAGCGAAGCGGAAGACGGGCTGCATCAAATGGGCCGCTTGATCGGTTACCGACCTTGCTTTAGCAGCGAGGGCATGGTCGCGGCCACCGGGAGAAACCGCTTTGCTTAAGCCAACTGCCGTGACGCTCGCCGCCCTCGTGGCTCTGATGCCGGCTGCCGCCTCGGCGGAAACCCAGACGCTCAACTGCATGGTCGGCAAGAAGCCGATGACGCTCGTCTACGAAGGCGACAACATGGGTGGCACGCTCACGGCGAAGACGCCGTGGGGCGACATGACATTCGACGGGGTCATTTATGCCGGCGGCGATCCGGTCGGGGAATTCACGTTCCTCTCGTCTGGAACGCAGCAGGCGGTCGTGATGCCGGATCTCGCCAAGCTCGAGGCATGCGTCAAGCAGCGGGCGACGCCGGCGGAACTAATGGACGCCGTGGAGCTGGAGTTTCACACCAGCTACTGCGTGTCGCAGGTGCCGGATGGCCCTCCGGTAGCGGCGATGGTCGAGATCAACGCGTCGGTGATCGCCGACTATGGCATCGACGTCGATGTCTATCGCACCTATGCGGCAGAGAGCCCGGTGGCGAACGGGCATCTGGTCGTGCTCCTGCCGGAGGAGTTGCAGCCGAAATGCACCGTCGCCGCTCAGTGAGGCCCGCCGCTATCATCGTTGCGCTTCTGCCGACGTCGGCGTTCGCCGCATCGGGCATGGTTACGTGCGCCGTCGATCCCTTCACCAAGGACGGCGTCGGCGCGAAGCAGCAGCTTACCATCACCTACGACGGCGACGGGCCGGGCGCGAAGGTCACGGTGCAGTCGCCGTGGGGCACGCTGACCTATGACGACGCGCTGATCAACGGCAGCGCCGAGCAGAAGAAGATCGGGATGATGCTCGGCGGCGAGCGCGAGGCGGAGCTGCCGGATTTCGCCGGCATGGAGGCATGCCTGTCGAAGGCGACGCCGGACCAGCTCCACGATCTCGAAACGCTGGCCGGCTTGGTCGCCGATTGCGGGCACGCGCTGCCGTTCGGCGGCGCTCCCGTGCCGGTGCAGACGCTGTTCGGCGTCAGCATTGATGGCGACAAGGCCGGGCTGACGATGTCGATGAGCTACAGCGAGGACAGCAAAGTCGCCGGGGATTATCTCGAGTTCCGGCAGGACGCGGTGTGCAAGCCGCTGTGAAGCTCCGGACCATCGAAACGATGGACGATCTCGCCGAGGGGCTGGCGTACCTGACGCGCGTCGACAAGCGGCTGAAACCGGTGGCGAAGATCGCGGGCGCGTTGCCGCTCCGCCGTCGCGCTGCCGGGTTTGCCGGGCTGGCGCGGATCATCGTCGGGCAGCAGCTTTCGGTCGCCAGCGCCAACGCCATCTGGGCCGGATTCGAGACGGCTTTCCCGGAGATGACGGCCGACGCGCTGCTCCGCGCCCGCGTGCCGCGCTTCCGCAAGGCGGGCATGTCGGCGCCGAAGATAAGGTCGCTGCGCGCCATTGCTGCCGCCGTGCGCGACGGGCTCGACCTCGACGGGCTGGCGCATGCGCCGACCGAGGAGGCACACGCGCGGCTGACCGCGATCCATGGCGTCGGGCCGTGGACGGCGGACATCTACCTGCTGTTCTGCCTTGGGCATCCGGACATCTTTCCGGTCGGCGACCTGGCGCTGCGTAATGCGGTCGGCGATGCGTTCGGGATGGATGGGCCGGTGATGCTGGCGCCGCTCACCGAGATCGCGGAAAAATGGTCGCCATGGCGCAGCGTCGCGGCGACCCTGTTCTGGGCCTACTACGCCGCGCGGCGGGAGAGAAAGATGGTGCCGGTATGATTGCGATGATCGACGGGCCGCGCATTCATCCGGTCGGGCGGCCGGCGAAGTCGCTGGTCGTGTTCCTGCACGGCTATGGCGCCGACGGCAACGACCTGATCGACCTCGGCCGTATCTGGGCACCGCTGCTGCCCGATACGGCGTTCGTCTCGCCCAACGCGCCGGAGCCCTGTGCCGAGGCGCCGGTCGGGCGGCAGTGGTTTCCGCTGGCGGGCATCGACCCCTCGAAGCTGCGCGACGGCGTGCTGACTGCGGCGCCGGCGCTCGACGCGTTTCTCGATGCGGAACTGGCGCGGCACAGGCTGACCGACGATCGCCTGGCGCTGGTCGGCTTCAGCCAGGGCACGATGATGGCGCTGCATGTCGCGCCGCGCCGGGCGAAGAAGATCGCGGGCGTCGTCGGATATTCCGGGCTGATACCGGGGCCGGAGTTTCTTGCCGGCGAGGTGAAGCAGAAGCCGCCGGTGCTGCTGGTGCACGGCGGCGCCGATCCGCTGATCCCGTCGATGGCGCTGTTCGCGGCGACGCGGGTGCTGGGCGACGCCGGCTTTCAGGTCGAGTGGCACGTCGAGCCGGGGCTGGCGCACGGCATCGACCAGAAGGGCCTCGACCTCGGCAGCGATTTCCTGCAGCGCGTGCTCGCCTGACAAAAAGAAACGGCCCGCCGCGCGAGCGACGGGCCGATCCTTGAGTCAACCGACGGACTTAGCCGCCGAAGACGGACTTAGCCGCCGAAGTTGAAGCCGAACGAGAAGCCGCTCGGGCTATTGTACCAGACGCCGTTGCGATACCAGCGGCGGCCGTCGTACCAAGCCTGATGCTGGTTGTCCCAGTAGGGCTTCTTGTAGTAGCCGCGGATCGGAGCCGGACCACGGAAGATCGGGCGCGGCTGCACATTGGCGACGCGCGTCTGGATGTACGAGCCGGAGACGTAGCCTTCGTTATTGGCGTAGGCGACGTGGTACCAGCCGTTCTTCTGGCCATCGATCCGCACCTGGGCGTGCGCCGGGATGGTGAGAATCTTCGGCGCGGTCGGCGATGCATCGACGCGCATGTTGACCGAGCCAGTGGTCTGGCCGAACCAGGTCGCGGCCTGGGCAATGCCGGGGACGGCGAGCATCGCGACTGCGACGGCGCCGAGAGCGAGTTTCTTGATAGACATAGGTCTCTCCTTCATGGATGCCCCTCCATGCTGCAGAGATAATCAGGACCGCGCTGAATGGTTCCTGAACCCGTCATTCATATTGAAAAATCGCCGGGAACTTTTCCGGCGTCGTTAATGAAGACTCGGTCCCTTGAGGAAGCGATTGCGGTCGCCCGAGGTGACGGTCAGATCGACGGGGCGGCCGTCGCGGAACACCGTCATCGGCACATCGACGCCGGCCTTGCCGAGTGACCACACGCTGCGGAACAAGCCGGCGAGACCGGACACCTTCATGCCGCCGACGGAGAGCACGACGTCGCCCTGCTTGAGCTTGGCGCGCGCCGCCGGGCCCTTGCCGGCGACGCCCGCGATGACGACGCGGTTGTCGACTTCGGTGGCGTAGAGGCCGAGCCACGGGCGCGGCGGACGGTTGGGCTGGCCGAGGGTCAGCACATCCTCCATCACCGGCTTCAGGAGATTGGTCGGCACGTACATGTTGAGTGGCACGCCCTCGCCATCCTCGCCGGCCTGCTCGAGCTGCAGCGAGCCGATGCCGAGCAGATTGCCCTCCGGCCCGATCAGCGCCGTGCCGCCCCAGTAGGGATGGGCCGGCGCGGTGAAGATCGCCTCGTCGACGAGATACTCCCAGTAGCCGGCGAACTCCTGCCGCGCGATGACACGCGCCGCTACCGCATGATCGCGGCCGCCGGCGCCGGCGGCGACGACGCGCGTGCCGGGCAGCGCATCCGCGGAGTTGCCGAGCGACAGCGCCGGCAGGTTGAGCCGGCCGAGCGTCTGGATCAGGCCGAAGCCGGTTTCCTGGTCGTAGCCGATGACGTCGCCCTTGACGGTGCGGCCATCGCCGAGCGTCATCCAGACCTCGCTCGCCTCGGTGACGAGGTAGCCGATGGTCAGCACGATGCCGTCGTTGCGGATGATGACGCCGTTGCCGGTACGCTCTGTGCCGAGGATATCGGCGGTGAAAGCGTCGGAAGGGACGACCGTGCGGATGCCCACGACCGCCGACAGGGCGGCGTTCAGGTCGTAGTCGTAGTCGCGCTCCGCCGGGGCGATTTCGGGCGGCACCTTCCAGTCAAAAGACATAGCCATAATTTCAGCTCCAGCCGCCCGTTACCGCTTTATGTAGGCAATTGCGGCGGGGTTGGGGAGGGGTACGGCTTAGCCGGCGTCAGGGCGCCTTGGCGTAGGGCTGGACCTCGCATTGGCGCGGGTTCGTCAGGAGATAAACCACGTCGGGCACCTCCGGGTCGCCACTGTCCTTGAACATCGGCACGGCGCCAACGAAGCCGTGGAACTCGATCTCGCCGATGCCCACGAGACGGGGCAGGCCGTATTTTCGGTAGCTCTGTTCGTGGTCGATCAGCGGCTCGTTGCTGATCACCCAGTCGAGTGTCGCGCCGGTCTGGTCGGCGACGAAGTAGGCGTTGTCGGTCGGGATCAGGTGATCGCGGATCTCCAGCGTCTCGCCGTCGACCACGCACATGCCGGCGTGGGCGGTGAGTGGGGCGGCGACGGCGAGGGGAAAGGCAAAGGCAAAGGCAGCGAGGCGAGGCATGCGAAGCTCCGGTTGACCGAGCTGCATACTGTACGCCGCGCGGCCGGCGTCAAACCCTGGTCGCGTCGGGCTGGCCTTCCTCCATGACGATGCCGGCGATCTTGCCGATCCAGTCCGCGAACGCCGCGAGAAACTTCACGAGGAAGACGCGCACGGCCTCGTCGGTGACGTCGAAGTTCACATCGATCAGCCCGGGCGTGACCGTGATGTACGCCTCGGGCTGGCCCATCAGCGCTACGTCCAGCACTACCAGGCTGTTGCGGAGGTGCGACTGCGCCACCGCCGTGCCGATTTTGCCGCCGGAGGCGCCGGCGACCGCACCGGGCTTTCCCTTCAGCGAATTCTGCCCGTAAGGGCGGCTCGCCCAGTCGACGACGTCCTTGATCAGGCCGGGGACCGAACGATTGTATTCCGGGGTGATGAACAGCACCGCGTCGGCGGCTTCCATCGCGTGCTTCATGCGCGTGACGGCGGCGGGCGGCGTGCCCTCCCAGAGGTCGTTGTTGTAGTGAGGCAGGTCGCTGATATCGACGAGCTCGAATTCGAGCGTCGGTGCGGCGAGTTTCGCCAGCGCCTTGGCGAGCGCGCGGTTGATGGAATCGCGTCGGAGGCTTCCGACGAAGACGGCGACTTTGACCATGATGACGTTCCCGGGAGTTTGGGGCGGAGTGCCTCGCTGATAACGAGGGCGCCGGGTCCTCCCGGCAAGGTGCTGCCGGGCGGGCTCTTCGTCGCGGCGGGCACCCCCTTCACACGCCCGTCATGGCCCGTATAGAGTATCGGCCAAGAGGGGCCTAAGCCCCCGTCATCGCAGGTGATTCGGGAGCGCGCGTGAACATAGCCGTCTCGCCGGGGTCCAATCCGGCGCTGGTCCTCAATGCCGACTATCGGCCTCTCAGCTATTACCCGCTGTCGCTCTGGTCATGGCAGGACGCCATAAAGGCGGTTTTCCTCGATCGCGTGAATATCGTCTCCGAGTACGAGACGGCCGTGCACTCGCCCTCGTTCTCGATGCGGCTGCCCTCGGTCGTGTCCCTCAAAACGTACGTGAAGCCGGCGCGGCATCCCGCGTTCACGCGGTTCAACGTGTTCCTGCGCGATCGTTTCCAGTGCCAGTATTGCGGCGACCGCAACGACCTGACGTTCGACCACGTCATCCCGCGCTCGCGCGGCGGCATGACGACGTGGGACAACGTCGTGGCGGCGTGCTCGTCGTGCAACCTCGCCAAGGGCGGGATGTCGCCACGCGAAGCGCGCATGTTCCCGTCGCACCGGCCGTACCAGCCGACGGTGGCGGACCTGCACAACAACGGCCGGCTGTTCCCGCCGAACTACCTCCACGATTCGTGGATGGACTATCTCTACTGGGATACCGAGCTGGAGCCGTAGGCCGCTAACCCTGTGTTAGCCACGCTGGGCCAAGATCGGCGGATGAGCGCCGATCGCCAACCGGACTCCGCCTTCGAAAAACGTGGACGCGACATTCGCGCCGCCGCCGAGGCCGTGTCGGCGGAACGGGCCGCCCGCGATGTCGGCCCCGTTGTCGGGCTGCTGCTCCTCGCCAGCCTCTGGGTGGCGGTCGCCGGCGCTTCGCTCTGGCTGTTCCGGAGCATGGAGGCCCTGAACGCGGAGACTGCGCAGGCGGAGAGCAGGGTCAGCGACATCGTCAACCAGCCGGTGAACCGGCTGGTCCGCATGGGCCCGGTGCAACTGGTTTCGCCGGGCTGGTATCCCGCGGGCGCCGAGAAGCCGGACTTCGACACGGTCGATGTCCGCAAGACGCAGGAGTTTCCCTACGCCGGCTACAGTTACGTCTCGTCGGACCTGAACCCGACCGAGATGTTCGTCGGCCGCGAACTCGAATTCAACGCGATGACCAAGTATTTCTACCGCGACCGGACGGTGCCCAAGAAGCGCCTGTCCGAGGCCGAGATGCTCGAGATCAACAATCTCTATCGCGAGATCGGCCGCAACCAGCCGCAGTCGTTCACGCTCCTGCTGGCGTCGGGCACGCTGGCCGTGCTCGGGATCCTGCTCGGATACGGATTGTTTCTGCAGGGTCGCCGGGCGCTCGACCTCGAGCCGAGCTAGCCGACAGCGACCGCCGTCGGCGGTCCGCTACTTCCGCCCGGCGCCGATCGCCGCGACCACCACCAGCACCGCCGAGACGACCGCGTTCCAGCCTGCGAACGACAGGCCCCAGTTGCCGGGGAAGCGGAAGCTCGCGTCGGTGCACGAGACGACGTGGATGTTCTTGAGCTGGTTGAGCAGGTCGGTGCCGCTGGCGCCGGCGCTGCCGCCGCCGCAGTCGGTCGGGCCCGGCCACCAGGCCCACTCGGCGCCGGCGTGGTAGGTGCCGAGCCAGGCGCCGTAGGCGAAGACGATGGCCGCGAGGCCGAGCAGCACGCGCGGCACCCAGGCCGGCGCGCCCATGCGCTGCGCGACCAGCGCGACGAGGGCGAGGGGCACCCCGATGTAGTACGGCCAGCGCTCCTCCAGGCACAGCTTGCAGGGCACGTAGCCGCCGACGATCTGGAAGCCCCAGGCGCCGAGGATGGTGGCGAGGCCGATGATGAAGACGAAGGCGGCAGGGTATTCGCGGCGGGACAGCATGGGGCGGTGTCCTACAGGAAGCGGGTCGCGACGAAGAGTAAAATGATCGCGACCGCCACCCCCGCGACGACCGGGCCCAGCCGCTTCTCGATGAAGTGCAGGATCGGCGCGTCGTATTTCCTGAGCAGCCAGGAGAGAATGAAGAAGCGGGCGCCGCGCGCGGCGATCGCCGAGACGACGAACAGCCACAGGCTGACGCCGCCGGCGCCGGAGAGGATGGTCACCACCTTGATCGGCGGCAGGTGGGCGATGCCGGAGGTGATCAGCATCAGCAGCACGAAGTCGCCGCCGCCCGACTGGCGCAGCTTCTCGAACGAGTCGAGCTTGCCGTAGAATTCGAGCACCGGCCGCGCGATGGCGTCGAAGGCGTAGTGGCCGAGGTACCAGCCGGCGATGCCGCCGAGCACCGAGGCGACCGTCGCCACCAATGCGTAGCGATAGGCACGCTGCGGCCGCGCCAGCACCATCGGGATGAACAGCACGTCGGCGGGGACGAGGAAGATCGAGCTTTCGACGAAGGCGATCACCGCCAACCAGATTTCCGCGGTCGGCCGGGCGGCCAGTGCGAACGTCCAGTCGTAGAGGCGGCGGAGCATGGCGGCTGTCTATCGACGCCCCGCGACGGTGTCAAAACAGCGGGCGCGGTTGACCGTCCGCCGACGGCCAAATAGAGGTGGGCACGCGAGCCCCTGTGGCGGAACTGGTAGACGCGACGGACTCAAAATCCGTTGCCGCAAGGCGTGTCGGTTCGAGTCCGACCGGGGGCACCAGCTTTCCTCGATCTAGAAACGGTAGAGCAGACCGCCGCGGACGGTGTTGGCGGTGACCGTGTCCGCCGACGTGCTGGTCGAGCCGTTGCTTGCCGGGAAGGCGAAATCGTAACGCGCGGCGCCGAGGTTCAGGTAGAGAAATTCGAGCCGCGCCGTCCAATGCCGGTCGATGGCGGCCTCGATGCCGCCGCCGAGCGCGTAGCCATACTGCATCCTGCTGTCGCCGGCGGTGAACGTTGGCGGCACCGTGCCGCCGCTTGGCGTGACGGAGACCTGACCCTCGGCGTTGCCGTAGGCGAGGCCGCCCGTGCCATAGATGTGGAAGCGATCGGCGGCGAGGCCAATGGTGCCGCGGAGCGTGCCGAACCAGTGCAGCGTCGCGCTGGTATCGATCCGCGGGTCGCCGTGGGGCGCGCCGGGCACCGTGTCGCTGCGCACGAAATTGGCGGCGGCGATGTCGGCTTCGGCGCCAAATACCATCGCGCCGACCTGCCGGTTGAACCCGATCAGCGCGCCGCCGAACGCGCCTTCGAAAGGCACGTCGCTGTCGGCGCCGTAATACGTGTCGACCGTGGTCGGCCCGATGCCGAACAGCGTGCCGTCGGTGGTCAGCGACGATTCCGTGGTGATCAGGCGTCCGGCGGAATAGCCGACGAAGGTGCCGAAGACCGGGCCGCTCCAGTCGAGCGGCGGGGCTTCCGCGGCGCGCACGGCCGTCGCTCCCGCACCTGCGCACAGCAGCAAGACAGTCGCTTGAAGACAGGCACGCCGCATCGCAAATGCCTCAATCGAATCAGCAGATTACGATTGTGCCTGAGGGCGCCGCCGGGCTTGACGACTAAGGATTCAACTTCGTGTGTGGATGTATTTCGCGTGGTCAAATGCGCGGTGGGCGCGATGCGCAATTATTCCGGAACCGCCGGCGGCAGGGGCCTACCGCCGGTTTGGCAGGCTTGCCATCATGCAATCATAGGTGCAGCTTGCGGCCAGTTGCCGAGATGCACCGGGGATGGTTGTGCGCGTTCTCGATGGCCGTGAATACAAGCTGTTGCTTGAGCCGCGGCGATTTTCCGGTGCGCCTGGCGCGGAGCAGGCCAACCAGTTCTGGTCGGCGAAAATCGTGCCGATCATCGACCGGCGCCTCGGGCCGCGGGGCTCGGGCAAATCACGGGCGGGCCAGCAGTTCGAGGACGCCAAGCCGCGCGTCGTGACCTATTGGGACACGGCCGGCCGCACCCTGACGGCGTCGGAATACAGCCTGCGCAAGCGAGAGCGCGACGGCGAGGGCGCGGTCCTCACGCTGAAGCTGCGCACGCCGGACCAGTTCGTCGTCGGCGGCACCGATCTGCCGGGCGCGGACGAGGCGGCGAAGATCTCGCTCGAGGAGGACATCGCGCCGGTTGAAGTGGCGTGCGAGGAGTCCCGCGGCGCGCCGGTCCGCATGGCGACGCCGCGCTCGTTTCGCAGCCGCTTTTCGTTGTCGTCCTCGCAGTCGGTGTCCGACGACGATGGCGTCTCGCGGCTCGGCGCGCTCTGCGCGCGCTACCCGACGCTGGAGCGGAGCCTCAAATCGAGCGGCGCGAAGTTCGCGGAGGGCAGCGCACTCCGCCACGGGCCGGTCATTCGCGAATTCGTGTTCGAGGGCGCCAAGGTAAAATTCGGCAAGGGCGTCACGGGCAAGTTCGCGTTCACGCTGTGGTACTTCGAGCCGGTCGCGACGGTGCCCAACGTGGCGGAAATTTCGTTCCGCTGCACGACGAAGAACGGACGCATGCCGCTCGCTGCTGCGCAGCGCGCCTACGCCCTGTTCGCGGGCTTTCAGGAAGACCTCACCGGCTGGGTCAATCTTCGCGACACCAGCAAGACCGAGCTTGCCTTGCCGCCGGCCGGTGCGGGCGCCGCGACCGATATCCGCCGCGTGAAGAAATCGGCCGCAGCGACGCCTGCGCGGCACCTCGCGCGGGCCTAGCGGAAACTACTCGGCAGGAATGGCGACGGGCGCGGTGCGGTCGCGCGTCTCGAACTGCAGGCGGTAGAGGCGGGCGTAGTGCTTGTTCAGCGCCATCAGTTCGTCGTGGCGGCCTTCCTCGATCAGCTTGCCGTCGACCAGCACGCAGATCTTGTCGGCGTTCAGCACCGTCGAGAGGCGGTGCGCGATGACGATGGTCGTGCGGCCTTCCATCAGGCGGTCGAAGGCGACCTGGACCTGATGCTCGGACTCGGTGTCGAGCGCCGAGGTCGCCTCGTCGAGGAGGATGATCGGCGCATCGCGCAGCATGGCGCGGGCGATGGCGATGCGCTGGCGCTGGCCGCCGGAAAGTTCGGTGCCGCCGGGGCCGAGGTTGGTCTCGTAGCCGTCGTTGGTGGCGAGGATGAAGTCGTGCGCCATCGCGGCTTTCGCGGCGGCTTCGACGTCGGCATCGGTAGCGGCCGGGCGGCCGAAGCGGATGTTCTCGCGGATCGAGTCGCGGAAGAGATACGTGTCCTGGCTGACCAGCGCGATGGCGTCGCGGAGCGAGCTCATCTTCACGTCGGCGATGTTCTGTCCGTCGACCTTCACGGCGCCGCCGGTCGGGTCGTAGAAGCGTTCGATGAGCGTGATCATCGTGCTCTTGCCGGAGCCGGAGGGGCCGACCAGCGCCGTGCGCTTGCCGGCAGGCGCGAGGAAATCGAGGCCGCGGAAGAGGGGCGCGCCGCCGGGATAGGCGAAGTTGACGAGGTCGAAGGCGACTTCGCCGCCCTTCACCGCGAGCGCCGGGCCGTTCTCGTTGATGTCGAGCGTCGGCTTGGTGTCGAGCAGTTCGTACATCAGCCGCACGCCGACGAGGCCGGCCTCGACGTTGATCTGCATCATCGCGAGGCGCTTTGCCGGCTCGTAGGCGAGGCCGAGGGCCGCGATGAACGAGAGCAGGGCGCCCGGCTGGATGTTGAGGTAGATGGCCTGATAGCCGGCGTAGAAAATGATGATGGCGATGGCGAAGCCGCCGACCACCTCCATGAGCGGGTTGGAGCGCGCCGAGATGCGGACGATCTTGTCGGCGCGCTTGCGCACCGTCTCGATCGAGGTGGCCATGCGCCGGCCCATCGGGCCTTCGAGGTTGAACGCCTTGACGATGCGGATGCCGTGGGCGGTTTCCTGCATGTCGGAGATGACGTTGCCGAACGAGGCGAACTGCTGCTCGGAAGCGCCGCGCACGCGCCGCACCAGCCGGCCGATGCCGAGGAATGTGATCGGCACGATGACCAGGATGATCAGCGACATCAGGGGGCTCTGCACGAGCATGACGGCGACCAGCCCGATGACAGACAAGAGGTCGCGGCTGCTCGTGTTGATCAGGGTATCGAGCACCTGGCGGGCGGCCTGCGCGTTGTAGGACATGCGCGCGATCAGCTCGCTCGACGGGGTGCGCGTGTAGAAGTCGATGCCGAGGTTCAGCATGTGATCGAACATGCGCCGCTGCAGGCGGGCGACGACGGCGTTGCCGATGCGGCCGAGGAGCACGGACGAGGCGTAGAGCGTGTAGCCGCGTACGAAACCGTTGGCGACCACGATCCCGGTCAACACGAACAGCATGGTCGCGTCGCGGTCGAAGAAGACCTTGTTGATCAGGTCCTTGATGATCCAGGCGTTGAGACCGGTGGTGATGGCGATGACGACACCGAGCACCGCGGCGAGCGCATAGCGGGTGGCGAACTGGCGCGCGGTGTCCGACAGCAGGCGCCGGATCAGCTCGATCGAGCCGTCCTTGGCGAGCTTGGTGAAGGGCAATCGCCAGGCCATCAGGCGGGCAGGGCCGTTTCGACGAGGCGCGCCCAGTAGGAGCAGCCGAGCGGGATGATCTCGTCGTTGAAGTCGTAGGCCGGATTGTGCAAGCCGGCGGTGTCGCCGTTGCCGATGAAGATGAACGCGCCGGGGCGGGACTCGAGCATGTAGGAGAAATCCTCGCCGCCGAGAACCGGCGGCGCTTCGCCATCGACATGGATCGCGCCTGCGACCTCGCCCGCGACCTTCACGGCGAAGGCGGTTTCGGCGGCATGGTTGCGGGTCACCGGATAATTGCGGTCGTAGTCGACTTCGGCTTTGGCGCCGTGGGCGGCGGCAATGCCGGCGACGATCGCCTTGATCCGGCGCTCTGCCAGGTCGCGCATTTCCGGCTCCAGCGTGCGCACCGTGCCGCCGATCTCGGCCGTCTGCGCGATGATGTTGTGGGCATCGCCGGCATGGAACTTGGTGACCGAAACGACGACCGACTCGATCGGATCGATGTTGCGGGACACGATGGTCTGAAGCTGCTGGACGATGGCCGTGCCGACGACGATCGGGTCGATCGTGCCGTGCGGCTTGGCGGCGTGACCGCCAAGGCCGGTGATGGAGATATTGAATTCGTCGGTCGCGGCGAGCAGCGGCCCGACGCGGGTGGCGAACTTGCCGACCGGCAGACCGGGCATGTTGTGCATGCCGTAAACCTGCTGGATGTTCCAGCGTTCCATGAGGCCATCCGCGACCATGGCCTTGCCGCCGGCGCCGCCTTCTTCCGCCGGCTGGAAGATGACGATGGCGGTGCCGTCGAAGTTGCGCGTCTCGGCGAGGTAGCGCGCGGCGCCGAGCAGCATGGCGGTGTGGCCGTCGTGGCCGCAGGCGTGCATCTTGCCGGGTGTCTCAGAGGCGTAAGGCTTGCCGGTGATCTCGGTGAGCGGCAGCGCGTCCATGTCGGCGCGCAGCCCGATGGTCTTGCCGCTGCCGTTCTTGCGGCCGCGGATGACGCCGACGACGCCGGTGCGGCCGATGCCGGTGACGACCTCATCGAGGCCGAAGGCGCGCAGCTTTTCCGCCACCGTCGCGGCCGTGCGCTGCACGTCGTACATCAGCTCGGGATGGCGATGGATGTCCTGCCGCCACGCGGCGGTGTCGGCCTGGAAATCCGCGAAACGGTTAACGATCGGCATGGGTCGGCTCCACTTGGGCCGGACTATAGGCGCTTAGCGCATATGGTGCGAGGCGGCTATTTGCCCAATGCCGCCATGGCGTTATCGGCAAGGCCGCCTGTCGTCTCGATGAAGTCGACGATGGTGTCGAGGCCGGTGCCGGCGCGCATGTTGGTGAAGACGAAGGGCCGGCTGCCGCGCATCTTGCGGGCATCGCGGTCCATCACCTCCAGCGAGGCGCCGACCATCGGGGCGAGGTCGATCTTGTTGATGACGAGGAGATCGGAGCGCGTGATGCCGGGGCCGCCCTTCCGCGGGATCTTGTCGCCGGCGGCGACGTCGATGACGTAGATGGTGAGATCGGCGAGCTCGGGCGAGAAGGTCGCCGCGAGATTGTCGCCGCCCGATTCGATGAGCACGACGTCGAGCGCCGGAAATTTCGCCCTGAGGTCGGCGACGGCCGCGAGGTTGATCGAGGCATCCTCGCGGATGGCGGTGTGCGGGCAGCCGCCGGTCTCGACGCCGAGGATGCGATCGGCAGTCAGCGCACCGGAGCGCGTCAGGAACTCGGCGTCCTCCTTGGTATAGATATCGTTGGTGATCGCGGCGATGTCGTAGCGATCGCGGAGGCGTTTGCAGAGCGCATCCATCAACGCCGTCTTGCCGGAACCGACGGGGCCGCCGACGCCGACGCGGAGCGGACCATTGGGCGAGATCATGAGCGGAACAGCCTTGTGTACTGGGTTTCGTGTTTCATCGAGGCGATGTCGGCACGGAGCGCCGCGCCGCCGAGGTCGTCAAGCGATGCGTGCGCGGCTTCTCCCGCTATCGCAGCAACTACCGGGCCAAGCGCGGCGATGAGGCGCTGGCCGTCGCTCTGGCCGATGGGGATGGCGCGGACGCCAGCGGAAATGACGTTGGCGGCGAAGGCGGTCAGCGTCGTGATCAGCGCCGGCATCAGCGGGATATCGTGCGCCGCCGCCGCGGCGCCGACGGCGACGGCATAGGGAACGGGAGCGTCGGCGAAGATTGCGACGGCGGCCGTGAGGCGCGGTGTCGGCCAGGCCGAGGTGACGGCGGAGAGGAAGGCGCGGCCCTGCGCCACCGCTTCCAGGTGGCGCTCCTTGGACGGCTGGAACGCGGCACCGAGCTCGGCGACGGCGCGGAGCGCCTCGCCTTCGGCGCGCCAGGCGTGGGTGAAGAGGATCGCGTCGGTGCGCCCGGCGCCGTGGCGCAGGATCGCGGTCAGCCATATCCCGAGCGATGCGGCGCTGGTGACGGTGCCGTCCTCGATCGCCCATTCAAGGCCGTGGCTGTAGGTGTAGGCACCGACCGGGAAGGATGGCGACAGCCACGCCATCAGCTTTTGGAGGGCGGCCGGAGTAAGCGTCCCCTCTTCCCGCAGGGGAGAGGGATAGGGTGAGGGGATACTTCCCTCGGCGGTCGGGGATTCTGCAGTGGAGGGCTGCCTGCCCTCACCCCGCACGCCTAGTTCGCTAACGCTCTCAAGGCGTACGGCCCTCTCCGCTGTGGGGAGAGGGGAAGCCCCGCGCTGCGTCGAAGCGGGTATCCGAATGCGCCCGTCAGCCACGGTCGGTTTCCTCGCCGTGTCCGTCGTCGAGGCGGTCGTCGTGTTCCAGCGCGCCGTCGTCTTCGCTGTGGCGGTGTTCGTGATGATGATGCCCGCCGCCCGCATAGGCGCCGCCTTCCGGATCGAACGGGGCGTCGATGTGCACGACATGCGCTCCGAGTCCCTCGACCATCTCCTCGATGACGTGGTCGCGACGGATGCGGATGCGATTGGGCTCAAGCTGCGCCGGCAGGTGGCGATTGCCGAGGTGCCAGGCCACCCGCAGCAACTCGGCGGGCGTGTGCGCCACGATCTCGGCCAGCGGCTCGGGCGCCGCCGCGACCGCGATCATGCGCTTGTCGTCCAGAAGCAGGCCGTCGCCGTCGCGCAGCGGCACGGCCTCGGCGAGATCGAGCAGGAACTCGGTGCCCTTCGCCCCCTTCATCGCCATGCGGCGGCGGTGGCGCTGGTCGTAGTCGAGCGTCACGGTGTCGGCGGGCGCTCCGTTCCAGGTCCCGGCTGGGGATACGCGGATGGCCCTGACCATGCTGCTCCTGACTTACGCGGCGCGCCATCCTCCATCAGCGGGGATGATCGCCCCGTTGATATAGCGCGAACCGTCGCCCGCAAGGAACAGCACGAGCCGGGCGATGTCGATCGGGTCAAGAGATACCGGCATCAGCGGGTAATATTCGCTGGCTCGGGCGAGGCCGCCCGGGTCCATCGGCGTGGTGCCGACGCTTTCCATGATGTTGGTATTGACGCCGCCGCAGGCGATGGCGTTACAGCGGATGCCGCGCTTGGCGTACATCCAGGCCGTGTTTTTCGTCAGGCCGACGAGGGCGTGCTTCGAGGTGGTGTAGGCCGCGCCAGCCGCGGCACCGCCGACACCGGCGACCGAGTCGATATTGACGATCGAGCCGCCCGACTTCAGCAGATGCGGCATGGCGGCGCGCATGGCGAACATCGGGCCGTCGACGTTCACCGCCATGACCCGGCGCCAGATGGCGAGGTCGAGGTCGCCGACCGGCTGGGTGAGATCCATGACGCCGGCGTTGTTGACCAGGATGTGCAGCCCGCCGAAGCCGGAGATGGCGGCGGCGACCATGCGCTCGACGTCGGCGAGCTGGGCGACGTTGGCCTTGACGGCGCTGACGGTGAAACCTTTCGCCGCCATCGCCTTCACGGCCTCGTCGAGGCGCTTCTCGTTCCAGTCGGCGGCGACGACCTTGGCGCCGTTCGCCGCCAGCAACTCGGCGGTGGCGAGGCCGATGCCCGAGCTCGCGCCGGTGACGATCGCGACCTTGCCGTCCAGTTCTCCTGCCATGCCATTCTCCATTGTTGCAGACGGCATAGACCCGAAGTGCGGCGCCCGGCATTGATCCAGAGCAAATGGTGTAGAAGGCGGAAATGCGCGGAATTCTTTTCGACAAGGACGGCACGCTGCTCGATTTCGAGGCGACGTGGACGCCGGTGCTGAAGCGGCTGGCGCTGCAGGCGGCCGGCGGCGATCCCGACCGGGCGGCGCGGCTGCTCGACGAGGGCGGGCTCGACGCCAAGACCGGCAAGGTCCGGGCGGGGTCGGTCATCGGCGCGGGGACCAACGCGCTGATCGTGGAACTATGGCATCCGGACCTGTCCGGTGCGGAGCTGGCGCAGGCCATCGTAGACATGGACCGCGCCGCGCTGGAGCATGGTTCGCAGCACTCGGTGCCGATACCCGGCGCGCTCGACGCGCTGGCGACGTTGTCCGCGCGGGGCATCGTCATGGGCGTCGCCACCAACGACGGCACCGCGGCGGCGCGGGCGGCGCTCGCCGCCACCGGCATGGCGGCGCACCTACCGCACGTCTTCGGCTACGACTCGGTGACGCGCTCCAAGCCGGCGCCGGACATGGTGCTGGCCTTCGCGCGCGAGGCCGGGATCGCGCCCGCCGACGTCGCGGTAGTCGGCGACAACCCGCACGACATGGAGATGGCGCGCGCCGCCGGCGCCACGGCCATCGGCGTCACCTCGGGCAACAGCAGCGCCGACGACCTGGCGCCGCTCGCCGATGTCGTGCTGCCCAGCGTCGCGGCGCTGCCGGAGTGGCTGGACGCGAACGCGACCTAGGCTTCGTCGTCGACGATGGTCTCGGATTTTCCGGAAACGAAATATTGCCGGGCCGTGGCCATGAATTTCCGGAAATGCTCCGAGGCTTCGTGGGCCTGGTGGACGGCGTGGTTCTCGAATGCTTCGAGCACGACGAAGGAATCGCTGCCGTCGAAGTTGGCGTAGAGCCCGAACTCAAGACAGCCGGGCTCGGCGAGCGTGTCCCGGGTGAAGGCCGGCGCGGCGGCCATCGCGATCGGCAGCGTGCCGGGCTGCATCACGATCTTCACGACGAAACGGTACATGCGGTTCCTCCCCCGAAGGGGAGGAAAGCTAGAACAGGAAATAGCGCTGCGCCATCGGCAGGCTTTCCGCCGGTGCGCAGGTCAGCAGCTCGCCGTCGGCGCGGACTTCGTACGTCTCCGGATCGACCTCGATCTTCGGCGTCGCGGAATTGTGGACCATCGATTCCTTCGAGATCGAGCGCGTGTTGTGGACGGGAAGGAACGTGCGCTCGACGCCGAGCTTTTCGCGCAAGCCGGTGGCGAAGGCGGCGCGGCTGACGAAGGTGACCGACGAGCGCGTCGCCGACTTGCCGAAGGCGCCGAACATCGGGCGATAGTGGACCGGCTGCGGCGTCGGGATCGAGGCGTTGGGGTCGCCCATGGGCGCGGCGGCGATGGTGCCGAGCTTGATCACGAGATCGGGCTTCACGCCGAAGAAGGCCGGCGACCAGAGGACGAGATCGGCGAGCTTGCCGACCTCGACGGAGCCCACCCATTCGTCGAGGCCGTGGGTGATCGCCGGGTTGATGGTGACCTTGGCGATGTAGCGCTTGACGCGGAAATTGTCGTTGTTGCCGCGCTCCTCGGGCAGGCGGCCGCGCTGCTGGCGCATCTTGTGGGCGGTCTGGAAGGTGCGGATGATGACCTCGCCGACGCGGCCCATCGCCTGGCTGTCCGATGCGATCATCGACAACGCGCCCATGTCGTGGAGGATGTCCTCGGCCGCGATGGTCTCCTTGCGGATGCGGCTTTCGGCGAAGGCGACGTCCTCGACGATCGACGGATCGAGGTGGTGGCAGACCATGAGCATGTCGAGATGCTCGTCGAGCGTATTCTTCGTGTAGGGCCGCGTCGGGTTGGTCGACGACGGCAGCACGTTCGGCAGGCCGGCGACCTTGATGATGTCGGGGGCGTGGCCGCCGCCCGCACCTTCGGTGTGGTAGGCGTGGATCGTGCGCCCCTTGAAGGCGCGGATCGTGTCTTCGACGAAGCCGGATTCGTTCAGCGTGTCGGTGTGGATCATCACCTGCACGTCGAAGGCGTCGCCGACGGAGAGGCAATTGTCGATGGCGGCGGGGGTCGTGCCCCAGTCCTCGTGCAGCTTCAGGCCCATGGCGCCGGCCTCGATCTGCTCTTCCAGCGCGCGCGGCAGGGCGGCGTTGCCCTTGCCGGTGAAGCCGAGATTCACGGGGAAGGAATCCGCCGCCTCGATCATGCGGGCGAGATGCCAGGCGCCGGGCGTGACGGTGGTGGCGTTGGTGCCGGTCGAAGGGCCGGTGCCGCCGCCGATCATGGTGGTGACGCCGGAGTACAGCGCCTCGTCGATCTGCTGCGGCGCGATGAAATGGATGTGGCAGTCGAGCGCGCCGGCGGTGAGGATCTTGCCCTCGCCGGCGATGGCGTCGGTGCCCGGGCCGATGACGATATCGACGCCCGGCTGGACGTCCGGGTTGCCGGCCTTGCCGATGCCGACGATACGGCCGTCGCGGATGCCGACGTCGGCTTTCACGATGCCCCAGTGGTCGATGATCAGCGCGTTGGTGATGACGGTATCGACCGCGCCCTCGCCGCGCGGGCGCTGCGACTGGCCCATGCCGTCGCGGATGACCTTGCCGCCGCCGAACTTCACCTCCTCGCCATAGGTGGTGAAATCCTTCTCGACCTCGACGATGAGATCGGTGTCGGCGAGACGCACCTTGTCGCCGGTCGTCGGGCCGAACATGTCGGCGTAGTGGGAACGCGAAATCCGGTACGGCATCAGAGCGATCCCATCACCAATTGGCGGAAGCCGAAGACGATGCGGTCGCCGCGGTAGGGGACGAGCGTCACCGTCCGCGATTGGCCGGGCTCGAAACGGACGGCGGTGCCGGCCGGAATGTCGAGCCGCATGCCGCGGGTCGCCTCGCGGTCGAAGGTCAGTGCGGCGTTGGTTTCGTAGAAGTGATAGTGCGAGCCGACCTGGATCGGACGGTCGCCGGAGTTGGCGACCGTGACAGTCGTCGTCGGCTGGCCGGCATTCAGCTCGATCTCGCCGGGTGCAGGAATGATCTCGCCGGGGATCATCAGATCACGCCCGCCATCAGGCCGACCCCGACGACGGCGCAGGCAGCGCCGGCGAGGCGGACGAGATTGCGGAAGCGCAGGCCGAACGTCATTGCCGCGGCGATGCCGATGGCGTGGAGCGTCGCGGTGGCGAAGGCAAAGCCGGCCATGTACTCGATGCCGCTGACGCTCTCCGGCACCTCGGTGCCGTGGGCGTGTCCGTGGAAGAGGGCGAAGGCGCCGATGATGACGGCGCCGGTCCACACCGGCAGGTCGACGGCCAGCGCGACAAGCAGGCCGAGCGCGACGACCGAGGCGAGGATGCCGGGCTCGACGAACGGGATCGGCATGTGGGCGATGCCGAGCGCGCCGCCGACGAGCATCACGCCGACGAAGGCCGCCGGCCAGACCCAGAGGGCGCGGCCGCCTTTCAGCGCCGCCCACAGGCCGACGGCGATCATCACGGTGACGTGGTCGAGGCCGAAGAACGGATGCTCGAAGCCGGCGAAGAAGCCGGAGGTCGCGCCGACGCCGACGTGGGCGAAGGCCGGGGTCGCGGCGAGCGCGAACACGGCGGCGGTGGCAAGGGGTGTGGCTACGCGCTTCATCTGACGGCTCCTCAGCGAATGGGATTGTGGACGGTCACCAGCTTGGTGCCGTCGGGGAAAGTCGCCTCGACCTGGATGTCGTGGATCATCTCGGCGATGCCATCCATCACCTGGGCGCGGCCGACGACGTGGGCGCCGGCCTCCATCAGGTCGGCGACGGTGCGGCCGTCGCGGGCGCCCTCGACGACGAAGTCGGAGATGAGGGCGATGGCTTCGGGATGGTTGAGCTTGACGCCGCGCTCCAGCCGCCGGCGCGCGACCATCGCGGCGGTGGCGATCAGCAGCTTGTCCTTCTCGCGCGGCGTCAGATTCATTCCATCCCCCTCAGCACAGCCAGTTGCCGGGCATCGTGACGCCGCGGAGCGCCTCGATCAAGCGGATGAGATCGGCGCGCAGCGTTTGTCCATCGGGCGCGGCGAGGCGGGCGACGAGGATGCCGTTCCAGGCCGAGGCGCCGGCTTCGCTTCTGGCATCGGCGAGGGCGGCGCGTGCGGTGTCTATTGCCGCTTCCGCGTCGGGCGCGATCAGCACCAGCGTCGCGACGGCAACAGCGCCGCCGCCGGTGGCGCCGTTGGCGAGGATGGCGACGCTGTCGCCGTCGAAGCGGAGGCCATCGGCGAAGGCGAGCTTGCCGCCGCGGCGGATGCGCCAGCTATCGGCGAGCGCGGCGTTACGGATCTGCTCGCCCATCGCCGTGCGGCCGAGCAGGATCGCCTCCACCGCCAGCAGGCGGCCGGTCGGGTGCACGTCCGCGGTGAGTGTCCGCTTCAGCGCGGAGCGGTCGAAGAGGATCGTCTCCTGCGGCAGCCAGTCGAGCGAGGCGCCGTCCGCAACGGTCAGCATCGTGTCGATGTGGGCGACGCCGTCGCTGCGGCGGTAGATGCGCTCCGCGGCTTGCGTCGTGGCGACGCCGCTGGCGTGCGGGCCGACCGAGACGGCGAAGCTCAGGCGATCGCCGCCTGTGACGCCGCCGGCGGTGTTGAGCAGCACGACCTGCGGGGCTTCGCCCGGACGCGACCTCGGGAATCTTGCCTTGGCCGAGCCCGACTGGAAATTTTCGGCGAGCCGCGTCACGCCGCCGTCGGCGTTGAACGCAATTCGCGCCGCCCCGCGTACGCGTTCCAGCGTCGGGCGGGCGGCGGCTGGGGGTGGGTCGGCTATCTCGGCGAGGCTCATCAGGCGATCGTCTCTTTCCCGGCCGGCAATGCAAGGTTGGCGCCAGTCTGCCCCGCACGGCGCACGGAACCGCCATTTCCGGGCGCCTGCCGATTATTGTCGCACTTGCCGAGGAAAGCACCAGCCGACACATTTCGGTGCTTTGCAAAGGCGCCGGAAAATCGGTTAGGAAGGGCCGCGGGGAGACGAAACCGAGCGCGGCCGATCTGCCGCCAACGAGGGGTCTGGGCTGTTGCGCCGGTTGCTGCCGCTATTCGCGATTTTCCTGATCCTTGCGGCCTTGCCGGCGCGCGCGGCCAACGGGCCGGCGACCATCCTGATCGACGTCGAAACCGGCAAGGTGCTGAGCAGCAACCAGTCCGACGCGCTCTGGTATCCGGCATCGCTCACCAAGATGATGACCGCGTATCTCACCTTCCAGGCGCTGAAGGACGAGAAGCTCAAGCCGACGTCGCCGGTGAAGGTCTCGGCGCACGCGCTGGCCCAGGCGCCGGCCAAGATGGGCTTCAAGGTCGGCACCGTTCTCAACGTCGACAACGCGCTGAAGATGATGCTGGTGAAGTCGGCGAACGACATCGCCGTGGCGGTCGCCGAGACGGTCGGCGGCAGCGAGCCCAAGTTCGCGGCGAAGATGAATGCCGCGGCGGCCAGCCTCGGCATGGCATCGACCCACTACGACAACGCCAACGGCCTGCCCGACTCCGGCCAGCTCACGACGGCGCGCGACCTTGCGGTGCTGGCGCGCGCGATCCTCACGGAGTTTCCGCAGTACCGCGATTATTTCGGCATCCCGGCGATCAAGGCCGGCAAGCGCGTCCTGCGCTCGCAGAACGCGCTGCTCGAGCGCTACCGCGGCACGATCGGGATGAAGACGGGATTCATCTGCTCGTCGGGCTACAATCTCGTCGCGGCGGCGAAGCGCGACGGGCGGACGCTGGTCGCGGTGGTGCTCGGCGCCGCTTCGGCCGACGAGCGCAACGAGACGGGGGCGCGTCTCCTCGACGAGGGCTTCGCCAACTGGTTCGTCGGCAGCAAGCCCGATCTCGCGACCTTCCAGGCGAACCCGACGCTCGGCGCGCCGGCCGATCTGCACGACCTCATCTGCGGCAAGCATCCGGACGCGGGCGAGGAGGAGCCGACCGACGAGACGGCTTCCGGCGACAGCGTGGTGAAATCGGCGCTCGGCCCGCGCTTCGTGCTGATGGATCCGGTGCCGGTGTTTACCGGCCGCGCCGACCTCAGCCCGGCCGACGCCGCGCAGGCAGCGGCCAAGCTTGCCGCGAAGATGCCGCTGCCCCATCTAAGGCCGCGGGCGAGCGACGCGATCGGCAATGCGCCGACGGCGTATGCGCCTGATAAACCTATAGAATCGCCGACGGTCATCCAGGCGAAGCCGTAAAGGCAAACTCCATGGCGCGGGCGCGCAAGAAGCCCATCCCCGTCACCGTCGTCGCGGGTCCTCGCGGCGCCGGCAAGACGACGCTGATCAACCGGCTGCTCGGCGAGCCGGGGTTTGCCAACACGGCGGTGATCGTTAACGACTTCGGCGAGGTGGCGCTCGCCGGCAGCATCGTCGAGACGGCGGCGGACGGATATATCGCGCTGAGCTCGGGCTGCGTCTGCTGCTCCGTGCGCGGCGCGCTCACCGACAGCCTCGAAAATCTGCTGCGCGATCTCGACAACGGACGCGTCGCCGCGATCGGCCGCGTCGTCATCGAGGCGGACGAGGCGGCAGACCCGGCGGCGATCGTCGGCGCGATTCTCCGCCATCCGTATCTGTCGCTGCGCTTTGTGCCGGACGGCATCGTCGGCGTGGTCGATGCGACGGCGCGTTTCGCGGCGCGGCCGGAGACGGTGCGGCAGGTGGCGATGGCCGATGTGGTTGTCTCGACCCGCGGTGTGTCTGCCGAAGCGACGGCGTTGAATGCGCGCGTCGTCGATGCGAGCGACGTCGGCGTTGCGGACGTCATCGGCCACCGCGCATTCGATGCCGAGGGCGGCGACCTGGATGCGTGGCTCGCGATCCGATCGGGCGATGCGGGCGACGTGCACGCCTTCGCCACGGTGCGCGAGCGCGCGATACCGTTCGCGGCGCTCGACCGGTTCCTCGAGTATCTCGCGATGCTGCAGGGGCCGAACCTGATCCGCGTGCGCGGCGCCGTTGCGACCTCGCCGGAGGATACCGTCATCGTCGAAGGCATCGGCGGCTTCTTCTACCCGCCGGCGATCCTCGACCGGCCGAGCGGCCGGACGCGCTTCGCGGTTGTGGCGCATGGCCTCGACCGGGCGATGTTCGAGGGCTACCTCGATGCGTTCCTGGGCGAGGCGCGCATCGACATGCCCGACCGGGATGCACTTATGGCTAATCCCCTCGCGATAGCCGGATTCTCGGCGCGCAGCGGGCAATAGTTGCGGCTTTCGCCGGTGCGGTTAAGCCTTTGTTAACCTTTATGAGAGTCCTAATTTCCCGATAATTGTCAAAGCATTGGCCAGCACTTATTGGACTCTTCGACCACGGGTCATGGTCGGTGCGGAGTGTGGCGGTGCGGTTTTCACTGGTTGCCGCGGTAGAGCGGATTTTCCCGGGTAGGTTGCTGTCGCGTATCCTGCCGCTGGCGCAGGCGATCGACTCGATCCTCTACGACAGCGACGACCGCGCGGTGTCGCGGCGCATCGCCCTCATCACCTTCACCGTGCGCATCATGTCCGGCGTCATCGCCTACATCAGCCAGGTGCTGCTGGCGCGCTGGATGGGCGATTTCGAATACGGCGTCTTCGTCGTTGTGTGGGTCGGCGCGGTGATCGTCGGCAGCCTCGCCTGCCTCGGCATCCAGACCGCGATCCTGCGCTTCGTGCCGGAGTACACGCAGCGCGGCGACGTGCAGCTCGTGCGCGGCGTCATCATCGGCAGCCGCATCCAGGGATTCCTCGCGGCGACCGTGCTCGCCGTCGTCGGCGCCGGCGGCCTCTACTTCTTCGGCGACAACGTCGAGGGCTACTATCTGATCCCGCTCTATCTCGGCGCCATCGTGCTGCCGATGATGGCGCTGTCGGAGATCCAGGACAATCTCTCGCGCGCCTTCAACTGGGCCGACCTCAGCCTGTGGCCGACGTTCATCGTGCGGCCGCTGCTCATCCTGCTGATCATGTGGCTGGCGGTGCATTTCGGCTGGAAGCCGAATGCGGTGACCGGCATGGCGGCGGTGATCATCGCGACGTACATCACCTCGATCGGCCAGCTCGTCTCGCTGGCGCGGCGCATGCGCAAGGCGGTGCCGCCCGGCCCGCGCGCTTATGCGCCGGCGCAGTGGATGGCGATCGCGCTGCCGATCTTCCTGGTCGAGGGCTTCTTCAACCTGCTCACCAACGTCGACATCATCATGGTCGGCCATTTCATGGAGCCCGACCGTGTTGGCGTGTACTACGCCGCCGCCAAGACGCTGGTGCTGGTGCACTTCGTCTACTACGCGGTGAAGTCGGGGAGCGCCCAGCGCTTCTCGCAGTATTACTCCAACGGCGATCGCACCAAGCTGGTCGCGTTCCTGCGCGACACGATCCACTGGACCTTCTGGCCGTCGCTGGCGATGGCGGCGTTCCTGCTCATCTTCGGCCGTCCGCTGCTGTCGCTGTTCGGCGAAAGCTTCGCCTCCGGCTATCCGCTGCTTTTCATCCTCATGGTCGGCATTCTCGTCCGCGCCACGATCGGGCCGGCCGAGACGCTGCTGATGATGGCCGGCCAGCAGGGCATCGCCGCGATCGTCTACACGCTGACGTTCGCGTTCTGTGTCACCCTCAACCTCGTGCTCATCCCGCGCTTCGGTCTGGTAGGCGCGGCGAGCGCCATGTCGCTGGCGCTGACCGCCGAGACGATCGCGCTCTATACGATCACTGCGACGCGTCTCGGCATCCGCTGCTCGATCTTCACGGCCTTCACGCCCCAGCGTCCGGCGCCGGCGCAGACGGCGTGATATGAGCGCCAGCGGCATCCTCGATACCGCCATCCGCAGCGCACGCCGCGCGCCGCCGCCGCGCCCGGGTCTGGAGTTCGCGGTCGCGCCGCTCGACGGCGCGATGGCGTTGCTGCCCGAATGGTCGGCGCTCTCCGGCCGCGCCGTCGGCGACAATCTCTTCTTCCATCCGGATTTCGCGCTGCCGGCGATGCGCCATCTCGGCGCCGGCGTTTCGCTGGCGATCGTTCGCCACGCCGATCGCCGGCTGGCGGCGCTGGCGCCGTTCACGCGCGTGCGCCTTGGGCGCATCGCTCCGGCGGCCCGGCTGTGGGCGCACGACTACGCGCCGCTCGGCCTGCCGCTGGTCGACGAGGATGCGGTGACGGCGGCGACCGCCGCGCTGCTCGACGGCCTCGCGCCGGCCGAAGGCGGCGCCAGCCTGATCGCCGCCGACCTGCCGATCGAGGGGCCGGTCGCCAAGGCGCTGGTTGCCGCGGCGCTCCGCCAGTCGCGCCCGGTCGACGTCCTCGACGGCCACGTGCGCGCCGCGCTGGTGCGGAGCGAGTCCGGAGCCACCGACCCGCGCGCGGCGCTACCGGCGAAACGGCGGAAGGAAATCGGGCGTCAGCTGCGGCGGCTTGCCGATGTCGGCGAGGTCAAGTTCACCGCTGCGATCGAACCGCAGGAGGTGCGCGCGGGCTTCGAGATTTTCATGCAGCTCGAGGCGGCGGGGTGGAAGGGCAAGCGCGGCACGGCGCTCATCTCGCATGCCGGGACGGCGGAATTCGCGCGCGAGGTCGTCGCCAACCGCGCCGAAGCGGGGGCCGCGCGCGTCGATTCGATCGACCTCGGCGGCAACCCGATCGCCATGGTGGTGACGTTCGCGGCCGGCTCGACTGCCTACACGTGGAAGATCGCCTACGACGAGGAGCGGGCGCGTTTCTCGCCCGGCGTCCAGTTGATGCTGGAGGTGCCGAAGGCGCTGTTCAGCGACCCGACGCTGATGCGCATCGATTCCTGCGCCAGCGCCGACCACCCGATGATCGACGCGCTGTGGAGCGGGCGGCTGGCGATCGGCACGCTGGTCGTCGGTCCGCCGGGCGGCAGCCCGCTGCACCGCATCGGCCTTGCCGCAGCGCGCGCCGAAATCTCGGCGCGGGCGACGCTCAAGCGCCTGCGCGGCTAAGCCCCCTCAGTCGGCTTCGCCGACAACTCCCCCGTAAACGTGGGAGCACCGGAGGTAGGGTTGGGTGATCCTCCCCGGTGAAACGGGGGAGGGGGACCGTGCGAAGCACGGTGGAGGGGCGCCACTGCCTCCGCGGCTAGTTGATCGTCAGCGTCGTGCCGTTTTCGGTCGTGATGCCGGCCGGGCCGCCCATGCCGACGGGCCGCTTCTTGCCGAGCACCAGCGTCCAGAAATATTTGTACTTGCCGCCCGAGGCGATCGAGACCGCGATGCCGATCTCATCGACGTGCTCCTCGAGCAGGTTCTCGTTGTGGCTCGGCGAATTCTGCCAGGCCTGCAGCACCTCGGCTAGCGTCGTCTGGCCGACCGCGACGTTCTCGGCCGCCATGCCGGCCTGGTAGCCGCCGGCCTTGAGGCGATCAAGGAAGCTGCCTTCGCCCGGCAGCACATGCGTCATCGTATCGGCGGCCGCCATGCGATCGGAGTGCACTTGCGCGATCGCCATCAGCGTCGGATCGACGGCCACGGCCGATTTCCCATTCGCCCGGCGGTATTGCGAGATCAGGGCCGCGGCCTCGGCGGCGTCTACCGTGCCCGCCTTGGTGGCGAGCGCGGTCTGGAAGTTCGCCCCCGACGAGCCGCCGGTCGTGCAGGCGGCGAGCGCCACGGCGGCGGCAAAGGCGAAAGCGAGGGCAGGGGCGCGCATCGAAGGTCCGTCAATCGGTGAGGGAAGGGAGATTTCCCGGTGCAATGCGTCGGAATTGGGGGAAGCGCAAGAGGGCCAATCGGCGCTTGGCAGCGGCGGCGCGCATCGGCTAGTCACTGCCCATGATGACAGTCGTGGCCGCCAAGATAATCTGGCTTCTCGGAATCGTCGCCTGGTACGCGATCCGCTATCCCTTCCAGCGCCATGCCGCCAAGAACGGCGTTGCCCGGTCGGCAGGGGGCACTGGCGACCGCGTCGCCCTCACCATCTCGGCCATCGGGCAGTTCGTCGTGCCGGCCATTTACGTCGTAAGCGGCCAGCCGGCGTTTGCCGACTATCCGTTCCAGCCGCCGCTGACCTGGCTCGGCCTCGTGGTGCTGATCGCGGCGCTGGCGCTGTTCCGCGTCACCCACAAGCAGCTCGGGCGGAACTGGTCGGTGACGCTGGAAACGCGGACCAGGCATGAGCTGGTCACCGACGGCCTGTACGGATACGTACGCCACCCGATGTATTCGTCGTTCCTGCTGCTGGCGATCGCCCAGGCGCTGCTGCTGCCCAATTGGGTCGCCGGGCTGTCGGGCATCGTCGGCATCGCCGTGCTGTTCTTCTACCGGATCGACAAGGAGGAGGCGCTGATGACCGAATCCTTCGGCGATGAATACCGGGCCTATATGCGGCGCACGGCGCGCATCGTTCCGTGGCTCTACTGAGCGGCAAGGTGTTGTAAGAGTGCGACAATTTCGACGAATCGGGCGGTTTCGGCCCATTTCGGCTTGTGCCGGTCGGTGGCGTGCATATCGTACGGGTCGGGGCGATCCCGGGGGAATTCCCATGATTTTCAAGCGCACCGTGATTGCGCTGCTGGCTTCGCTGGCGCTGATCTACCCGCTCCTGTCGGAGGCGTCGGCGAAGACGCCGAAGGGCAGCATCTATCTGATGCGCGGCCTCGCCAACATCTTCTCGCTCGGCCTCGACGACCTGAACACCAAGCTGCAGGCGCGCGGCGTCAACTCGGTGGTGCTCAACTATTCGAGCTGGCCGGAGATCGCGGCCGACATCGTCGCGCGCTACAAGACCGACAAGAACGCCCTGCCGGTCGTCGTCATGGGCCATTCGTTCGGCGCCGATGCGACGCTGCTGCTTTCGGCGGAGCTCGCCAAGCACAACATCCCGGTCGCGCTGGTCGTCGAGTTCGATGTGGTCAGCAACATCCCGGTGCCCAAGAACATCAAGCACCTGATCAATTTCTACGAATCGGCCGGCAACGGCCGCAAGCTCGAGGCGCCGCCGGGCTTCAAGGGCCGGCTCGACAACATCGACCTGTCGAAGACCGATACGACCATCGGCCACCTCAACATCGAGAAGAACGCCGCGCTGCACGCCAAGGCGATCGCGGCGACGCTGGGCGTTCTCGGACACTAGGTTTTCCCCCAGGAATCGCGTTCCGCCGCATTGGCTCTTTGCGGCGGTTTTCGGGTATGGTTGCCGGGATGGCCGTAAGTGTATCCCGAGTTAAGGCAATTTGCGCCGCGCTGACGTTAGCCGGCGTACTGGCGCTCGGCGGTTGCGCCGACCTGCCGGAGATCACCGGCAAGGAGAAGCTTGCCGATATCGCGCCCACCGGGCCGCTCGTCGGTGCCGGCGAGGTCTATCTCCTGCGCGGCGGCTTCAACATCTTCTCGACCGGCATGGACGAGCTCGCCGCGAAGCTCAGGGCGCGCGGCGTCGATGCCCGCTCCTACGGCCACGCGCAGTGGCGCGAGCTCGCCGCCGACGCGCGCCAGCGCTATGTCGCCAACCACGCCCCGATCGTTCTGGTCGGCCACTCGTGGGGCGTGCTCGGCGCCGTGCTCATGGCGCGGGAACTCGCCAAGACGAGCACGCCGGTGGCGCTGATGGTGCTCTACGATTCGACCGACCCGGTGGTCGTCCCGGCAAACGTAAAGCACGTGATCAACCTGCGCTCGAAGGCGGCGATCGGCGCGCACATCGCGGTCACCGGCGGCTACGGCTTCGGCGGCGTCATCGACATCGAGGACCGGCCGGAATACGGCCACCTCAACATGGACAACGCCCCGGCGCTGCACGAGGAAACCATCGCCGAGGTGCTGCAGGTGCTGGCCGGGCGGAAAACGAAACGGTAACCACGCCGCAGAGGCGAGACGCGGAATCTTGGTGCCTTCCGCCGGTAACCGCGCCAGACTGTTTCGGGAATGTCCTCGATCGTCGTCCCCACGCAAGGCTGAGCCGTGATTCTGGTTCTCGGCGGACACGGGCAGCTCGGCAGCGAGCTGGTCGTCAAGGCAGGCGAAGCGGGCGTGCCGCTCGTCGCGGCCGGCCACGCGGAAGTCGACGTCGCCGACCCGAAGACGATCGCGCGCGCGGTCGCGAAATATCGCCCGACGCTGATCGTCAACGCCGCCGCCTACAACAACGTCGACAAGGCGGAGAGCCAGGTGGCGCAGGCGGAGCGCACCAATGCGCTCGGCGCCTCGGTCGCGGCAGCCTCGGCGAAGCGCGCCGGGCTGCCGATCATCCATATCTCGACCGACTACGTCTTCGACGGCGAGAAGACCGGCGCCTACGTCGAGACCGATCCGGTCGGGCCGCTCAGCGCCTACGGCCGGACGAAGGAGAAGGGCGAGGAGGGCGTCCGCAACAGTCATCCGCAGCACCTGATCCTGAGGACGAGCTGGCTCTACGGCGTGCACGGCTCGAATTTCCTGAAGACGGTGGTGAAGCTTGCCGCCGAGCGCGACACGCTGGGCTTCGTCGCCGCGCAGCGCGGCACGCCGACCTCGACAGCGGAGCTGGCGAAGGCGATCCTCACCGCCGCCGACACCATCGCCAAAGGCACCGCGCCGTGGGGCACGTATCACGTCGCGGGACAGGGCGCGACGTCGCGGCACGGCATGGCGACGGCGATCGTCGCGGCGCAGGAACGCTTCACCCACCGCGCGCCGCCGATCGAGGTGATCGCCGTTTCACCGGACGCGGCGCGCCGCCCGGCCAACTCGGCGCTCGACTCGTCGAAATTCGCGGCGACCTTCGGCTACGCGCCGGGCGACTGGCGGGAAGCCATCGAGCACGCGGTCAATCTGCTCTTCGCCAAGCAGGGGCGGATGTGAAGCTGGTGTCCCCGGCGTGACTCGAACACGCGACCCCCGGTTTAGGAAACCGGTGCTCTATCCGGCTGAGCTACGGGGACTGCCGGTGCGGCGCCAAGATAGCCATAGGCGGCGGAATGTGAAGGGCGGGATAATTCTGGTCTTGTCGTTGATGCTGACGGGCTCGGCATTGGCGGCCGAATGTCCTGCCGCGGGCTCGGATACGGCCGTGGTCGCTGAGGTCATCGACGGCGCCACGTTGCGCCTCGCCGATGGTGCCGAGATTCGTCTCGCCGGCATCGAGGCTCCGGCGCGGCCTTTGGCGCTGGCGGCCGGGGCGGCGTGGTCGGCGGGTGAGGCGGCGCGGGCGGCCCTGGCGCAACTCGCCGCCGGGAAAAGCGTCGCCCTGGCGGAAGCCGGCGACGCGCCTGATCGGTATGGGCGGGCGCATGCCTATGCATTTTTGGCCGACGGGCGGGCGCTCGCCGAGGCGCTGATTGGCGAGGGCTATGCGCGGGCGCGCTGGTTTCCGAACGAGAATGGCTGTTTTCCGGCCTTTCTGGCGGCGGAAAAGGCGGCGCGGCAGGCGAAACGCGGGCTGTGGGGCCAGCCGGAATACGCAACCCTGGAGGCCAATGATCCTTCGCTTGGCACCCGAAACGGCTTATATCACCTCGTCGAAGGTCGGGTGGTCTCGGTCGGTCACGGGTCGCGCATGATCTTCCTCGATTTCGGCCACGACATCCGGCGCGATTTCACCGTCATGGTGTCGCCGGCCGTCGGCGAGGCGCTGGCTGCAGCCGGGCGTCCGGTCGATGGCTTCGCAGAGCGGCGGGTGCGCGTGCGTGGCGTGATCGAGGAAAGCAACGGCCCGGCGATAAGATTGAACGATCCGGCCGAGATCGAATTGTTGGACGATGACGGTCAGGACGACGATGTGGGCGCTCCGCGCTGATCAGGGCTGGGGCAGGGTGGCGGCGGTGGCGCTGGCGGCGATGCTCGTCGCCGGCTGCAGCACCGCCGGCCGCAATAGCCCGACCGCGGCGATCTTCGGTGCCGATGCGCCGGGCGCCAACACCCCGGCCGTCGATACGCAGGAACATTCGCGCATCGTCGCGGCGTATGGCGGCATCTACCACGATGCCAACGTCGAGCAGACGCTGGTGCCGATCGTGTCGCGCATTGTCGCCTCGTCCGACCGGCCCGACCAGGCGTACCGCATCACCATCCTGAACTCGCCGGCGATCAACGCGTTCGCGCTCCCCGGCGGCTATCTCTACGTGACGCGCGGCCTGCTCGCGCTTGCCAGCGATTCGTCCGAGGTCGCCGCGGTGCTGGCGCACGAGATGGGCCACATCACCGCCAACCACGCGCAGGCGCGCCAGGAGAAGGCGCGTGAGGCGCTGGTGGTGTCGAAGGCGGTGTCGGAAGTGCTGAACGACGACAACAGCGGCCAGCTCGCCCTGGCGTCGAGCCAGCGCAATCTCGCCAGCTTCTCGCGCCAGCAGGAACTGGAGGCCGACGCGATCGGCGTGCGCACCATCGGCAAGGCCGGCTACGATCCGTTCGCGGCGGCGCGCTTCCTCACCGCGATGGCGCACTACTCAGACTTCCGCGCGTCGCAGACGCTGCGCGACAAGGCGCCGGACTTCCTCGCCACGCATCCCTCGACGCCGGAGCGTGTCGGCTTCGCCCAGCAGGCGGCGCGCCAGTTCGGTGCGCCGGGCATCGGCGAGACCGACCGCGACCGCTATCTCGCCGGCATCGACGGCATGGTGTTCGGCGACGATCCCGGCCAGGGCTTCGTGCGCGACCGCACGTTCATCCATCCCGGGCTCGCCATCGGCTTCACGGTGCCGGAAGGCTTCGTCATCGACAACACCAGCGACGCGGTGCTGGCGACCGGCGTCGATGGCACGGCGCTGCGCTTCGACGCGGTCGGGCTCGCGACCGGCACCGATCTCGTCGAGTATCTGAAATCAGGCTGGATCAACGGGCTCGACGAGAACAGCATCCAGAGCTTCTCGGTCAACGGCCTGCAGGCGGCGTCGGCCGAGGCGCAGGCCAAGGGCTGGTTCTTCCAGATCGCGGTGATCAAGGCGGCGGGCGCGGCGACCTACCGCTTCATCTTCGCCAACGAGGCGGCGAGCGACGCCTTCCATCGCGAGGCGCAGGCGACGACGGCGAGCTTCCGCACCGTGACGCCGCAGGAGCTCGCCGCGCTGAAGGCACTGCACGTCCACATCGTGACGGCGGCCGCCGGCGACACCGAGGCGATCGTGGCGCGCCGCATGCGCGGCGTCGACCGGCCGCGCGAACTGTTCCGCGCGCTGAACGATCTCGACCCGGGCGAGGCGATCGTCGCCGGGACGAAGCTGAAGATTGTGGACGATCGGTAAAACGCACTGCGCTTAACCTCTCCCCTTGAGGGAGGTCGAAATCGCGTCAGCGACTTCGGGAGGGGGTTGCGGCGCCTGCCGACCGAGCCCGGCCCCTCCCCAAAACCGCTTCGCGGTTTTGACCCGCCCGCAAGGGGAGGGTTGAAGCGGAGCTAGACGAACGAAGCGGTGTCGGGGTGGTCCTTGAGCAGCGCCTCGCGGAGCTTCTCCAGCGCGCGGTTCTCGATCTGGCGGACACGCTCCTTCGAGATGCCGAGGCTTTCGCCGAGCGACTCCAGCGTCGCGCCTTCGTCCTTGAGGCGGCGCTCCTTGACGATGCGCAGTTCGCGCTCGTTCAACACCGTCAGCGCCGAGCGCAGCCACGTCGTGCGGCGCTCGGTGTCGATCTGCTCGCCGACCGATTCGTCGGGCAGCGAGACCGGATCGACGAGGAAGTCCTGCCGGTTCGAGCTTTCGCCGCCGTCGCCTTCGTGCAGCGGCGCGTTCAGCGATGTGTCCGGCGCGCCGAGGCGCGAGTCCATCGTCTCGACGTCGGCGATGGAGACGCCCAAGGCCTCGGCGATCTCGCCGAAGACGACGCGGCGCGGGCGGTTGTCGTTGGTCTGCGCCAACCGGGCGCGCAGGCGACGCAGGTTGAAGAACAGCGCCTTCTGCGCCGACGAGGTGCCGCTGCGGACGATCGACCAGTTGCGCAGGATGTAGTCCTGGATGGAGGCGCGGATCCACCACGTCGCGTAGGTCGAGAAGCGGACCTCGCGGGCGGGCTCGAAACGCGCGGCGGCTTCCAAGAGGCCGACGTGGCCTTCCTGGATGAGGTCGCCCATGTTGAGGCCGAAGTTGCGGAAGCGGGCGGCCACCGCGATGACGAGGCGCATGTGCGCCGAGGTCAGCCGGTCGAGCGCGACCTGGTCTTTCTTCTCGCGCCAGCGGACGGCGAGGTCGTGCTCCTCCTCGCGCTCGAGGTAGGGAGCGCGCATCGCGGCGCGCACGAAATCACGATTTGATGCTGCTGCAGTCGTTGCCATCGGCCTGACCTCCATGTGGCTTCAAGGGCCACCGAGGAATCGTCCAACACCGAAACACTAGACCCGCGATCCGGGTGCGGAGTCACACAATCTGTTGATAGCGATTGTGATTGTCTCGGTTTGGAATCTGTTCACCCCAGAAACGGCGAAGGCGCCCGGTGTTGCCACCGGACGCCTTCGAAAATTACGAAAGTCGGTAGCGCGATCAGGCCGCCTTGGCGTCGGCCTTGGCGTCTTTCTCGCCGGCGGCCGGGGCGCCGCGGCGCGGGCTCTTGGCGAGGTTCTGCTCGATCTGGCGGACCGCTTCGGTCTCCGAGATCTTGTTCACCGATGAAATCTCACGCGACATGCGGTCGAGCGCGGCCTCGTAGAGCTGACGCTCGGAGTACGACTGCTCGGGCTGCGTGTCGGAGCGGAACAGGTCGCGGACGACCTCGGCGATCGAGATCAGGTCGCCGGAATTGATCTTGGCTTCGTATTCCTGCGCACGGCGGCTCCACATGGTGCGCTTGATGCGGGCGCGGCCACGCACCGTCTCGAGCGAACGCTTCACGGTCGCCGGGTCGGCGAGCTTGCGCATGCCGACGCTGGTCGCCTTAACGGTGGGCACCCGGAGCGTCATCTTGTCCTTGATGAAGGAGATGACGAACAGGTCGAGCTTGATGCCGGCCACTTCCTGCGTCTCGATGCCCACGATCTTGCCGACGCCATGCGCCGGATAGACGATGAACTCGCCGGTCTTGAAGCCGGAACGGGTGGTGGCGGACTTCTTGGTTGCAGCAGCCATGGGCCTTGTCGAACTCCGTTAGGTACGCGCGCCGCGAGTGGTTCGCGGGTGCCGGCGGGTTTTTCCGCCTTGCCTCCCTGCCGGAGAAAACGACGCTGGCCCACCCTTTGATCCGCCGAACCGGCGGGCGCTACCCTGGCACGACCCGGCGTATCGGCAGCGACAGCCCGACAAGCCTATCGAGGCTCGGCCGGGCGCTGGAACGCCTTAATTTTGGTCACGCTTAGGAATTTCGCGCGGGGGACGCGAGCAACAGGCTCGTTTTGTTCCGACAGTGTGTTCAAGATAACACAAAATACGGAAATTTCAATGGGTTACAGGCCCGACGGTAAATAACCTGCGGATATGCTGCGGTGCGTCATTAATGCCCGCCGGCGCATTTCTGCGGTTTTCCCTGTCCGCCGGTACAACCGCGGCTAATCGCCCTCGCCGGGGTTGGGCGAGAAGAACTTCTCGAACTTGTCGGGCTGGCCCTCGAACTCCTTGGCGTCGGGCGGGGCGTCCTTCTTGGCAGTGATGTTCGGCCACTGCTTGGCGAAGTCGGCGTTGACCTTCAGCCATTTCTCCAGGCCTGGCTCGGTGTCCGGCTTGATCGCGTCGACCGGGCATTCCGGCTCGCACACGCCGCAGTCGATGCATTCGTCGGGATGGATGACGAGCATGTTCTCGCCCTCGTAGAAGCAGTCGACGGGGCACACCTCGACGCAGTCGGTGAATTTGCACTTGATGCAGTTTTCGTTGACGACGTAGGTCACGGCGGGTCTCGGAACGGCCGGAAAAGGCGCGGGTTTCGGTTAGCCGGTTCGGGTGATGGGCGCAAGGTTTGGCGTTTCGTCTGGGGCGCTCTTTGTGTCGGAGGCGGTGAGGAGGAGAGACACCCCTCCCCAAAACCGCGATGCGGTTTTGGCCCTCCCGCAAGTGGAGGGCTCAAGTGGAGTCCCGGTCGCGCAGCGCGGCGAACCCTCCCCTTTGCGGGAGGGTCAAAACGCCGAAGGCGTTTTGGGGAGGGGTGCCTACCTCTCATCCTCCATGTCCCCACGCTTCAGCGCCGTGATCGCCCGCCGGTCGCGCTTGGTCGGCCGGCCGGCGCCGCCGTCGCGTGGCGCGGTGGGCGTCGGCACCTCGGGCGGCGTCAGGTCCTCGTAGAGCAGCCGCGCCTCGGTCGCCGGGCCGCGGCGTTCGCCGCATCCGACAACGCGCAGCACGCGGATGGTGCGGTCGAGGGTGACGGTCAGCGTGTCGCCCGGCTTGACCAGGTCGCTCGCCGTGTCGCGGCGCTCGCGGTTGATGCGGACGCGGCCGTCGACGATCAGCTTCTGGGCCAGCGTGCGACTTTTGGCGATGCGGGCGAACCACAGCCACTTGTCGAGGCGCTGGCGGTCTTCGCTCAGCCGCCGCGCTCCTTCGCCTCGAGCGCGGCCTTGAGCGCGGCGAGTGCGGCGAACGGCGAGGTCGGATCGATCGGCTTGTTGCGTTTATCGCCGGCTGGCGGCTCGGTCGAGAAGCGCATCGGCTCGGCCGAGCGCGGCTCGCGGCGCGGACGATCGCCGCGGTCGCGACCGCCGTCGTTGCGCTCGCGGCGACCCTCGGGACGCGGCCGGCGGTTGTTGCTGCGCTCAGCCTCGCCGTCCTTGCGGTCGGGGCGGGCGTGGTGCTGCGGACGCGGCGGGCGTGTCTCGCCGTTGGTTGCCGGTGTCGCGGCGTCGGCCGGGGCCGGCGAGGCGGCATCGGCCGCAGGCTTCGCCTCGACCTTCGCGTCGCGGCGCTGTGGACGGCGATGGCGCGGCGGCTGCTGGTCGCGATCCTTGCGGCCGGGGCGCCAGATCTCGATGAACTGCGGCTCGGCTGGAGTCTCGACGGCGGGAGCCTCCGCGACAGCAGCCACCTCTTCGGCGACCGGCGCGTCGGCAACGACGGGCGCAGCGTCGATCGGTTCGGCGACGGCGGCTTCCGCGGCGGCCGACTCCGGCGGCTCGGCGGCCAGCGTCTCCACGACAGGCGCCGCTTCCGCGACTGGCGCGGCCTCCGGCGGCATGCCTTCGGCCGGCGTCGCTTCTGCAGCGGGCGCGGCTTCAGCGGCGGGCTTCGGCTGGACGGGCTTGCGCTCGACGCGGTAGCCCAGCGAGCGGAGCACCGATGCAAAATCTTCGCCGGAGCATCCGAGCAGCGACGTCATCGATACCGTCGCGGTGAAGCCGTATCCGTGGATCGCGCCGGGCGGCGGCTCCGGCTGCTCGGTTGTCGGGCGCCACGCGATGAGCGGGCGGATGAGATCGGCGAGGCGCTCGAGGATGTCGATGCGTACCGCACGGTTTCCGGCAACCTTGTAGCCGACGACGCGGTAGAGCGGCCGGGTGATCGCCGTATCGACCGGCACGCTGGTGCGGCCGGAGGCGGCGAGGCGCGACAGCTCGGGCAGGCCGGCGACATCGAGGCCGCCGTTCTTCAGCGCCCACAGCGTCGCAAGCAGCGCGCTCGGCGCCGGCTTGAGCAGCGCCGGCACGTAGATGTGATAGGCGCCGAAGCGGACGCCGAGATTGCGCAGGCCGGCGCGCGTCTCCTGGTCGAGCGCCTTCACCTCGTCGGCGATGTCGCTGCGCTCGATGACGCCGAGATTTTCCGACAGGCGGAACGCGATGCCGCGCGCCGGTGCCGGCAGCGTCTCGGCGTTGCGGAGATCGACGAGCGGCTTCAGCAGCGTCTCGATGTGATTGGCGATCCACAGATCGATGCGCGCCTGGACGCGCTCACGCTGTGGGGCGGGCAGCGCCTCGTCGGCGAGCAGGATGAGGCGCGGCTTCAGTGCGTCGTCGCCCTCGGTGAGCTTGGCGATGATCGCGCCCTGCCAGCGCAATGCGCCGTCGCCGGCGAGCACGAGGTCGCCGTTGTTGGCGGTGGCGACCTTGTCGGCGCGGTTGGCGATCTCGCCGGCGAGCGCCTTCTGGGCGGCGGCGCGCAGCGCCTTTGCCTCGGGGCCGTCGGTGGCATTCGGGTCGGGCGCAAAGCGGAAACCGTCGAGGTTTCCGACGTGCTGCCCCTCCACCATCACGTCCCCGGTCGTCGTGATCTCGGCTTCCAGCATCGCGTTCTCTTTCAGGCGCCGCATCAGCACGCTGGTCCGCCTGTCCACGAAACGGGCGGTCAGCCGCTCATGGAGGGCATCCGACAGACGATCCTCTATCGCGCGCGTGCGCTCCTGCCAATGGTGCGGGTCACGCAGCCAGTTCGGACGGTTAGCCGCGAAAGTCCAGGTGCGGATGTGGGCGATGCGGTTGGCGAGGGTGTCGATGTCGCCGTCGGTACGGTCGGCGAAGGCGACCTGGCTCTCGAACCAGCTATCCGAGATGGCGCCTTCCTTGACCATGAAAGTGAACAATGTCGACACCAGCTCGGCGTGGTTGGCGGGTGCGATCTTGCGGTAGTCGGGGATCTGGCAGATGTCCCAGAGCATCGCGACGCGGTCGCGGCCGACGGCCATGTCGGCGATCGTGACATCGCGCACGACGCGGTCCAGCGCATCGACGTCGACCGACGGCGGCGCCTTAGTGAGGCCCTGGCGCTGCGGCGCGACGTCGAGGCTCGCCTTCAGCGCGGCGAGCGAAGAGAAGTCGAGATCGCGGTTCCGCCACTGCACGACCTTGACCGCATCGAAGCGGTGGCTCTCCAGCGACTCGACCAGCGCATCCTCGAACGGCTCGGCGCGGCCGGTGACGCCGAAGGTGCCGTCGCGCATGTGGCGGCCGGCGCGGCCGGCGATCTGCGCCAGTTCGGCGGAGGAAAGACGGCGGTGCTGATAGCCGTCGAACTTGCGATCCGAGGCGAAGGCGACGTGATCGACGTCGAGGTTGAGGCCCATGCCGATGGCGTCGGTGGCGACGAGGAAATCGACATCGCCGGACTGGAACAGCTCGACCTGGGCATTGCGCGTGCGCGGCGAGAGCGAGCCCAGCACGACCGCGGCGCCGCCGCGCTGGCGGCGGATCAGCTCGGCGATGGCGTAGACCTCGTCGGCGGAGAAGGCGACCACCGCCGAGCGGCTCGGCAGGCGCGTTATCTTCTTCGAGCCGGAGTAGGTGAGCAGCGACATGCGTGGGCGCGTCACGACGTTCACGCCGGGCAGGAGATTCTCGATGATGCCGCGCATGGTGGCGGCGCCGAGCAGCAGCGTCTCGTCGCGGCCGCGAAGGTTCAGCATGCGATCGGTGAAGACGTGGCCGCGTTCGAGATCGCCGGCTAACTGAATCTCGTCGATCGCCAGGAACGAGGCGTCGGTCCGCTCGGGCATCGCCTCGACAGTGCACACCTTGAAGCGCGCGTTCGGCGGGATGATCTTTTCTTCGCCGGTGATGAGCGCGACCTGCTCGACGCCGACGCGCTGCACGACACGGTTGTAGACCTCGCGCGCGAGCAGGCGCAGCGGCAGGCCGATCACGCCGGAGGCGTGCGCCAGCATCCGCTCGATGGCGAGATGGGTCTTGCCGGTGTTGGTGGGCCCAAGCACCGCGACCACGTTGCGGCCGCCCGCACTCTCGGGCTTATCGGAAAGATTCATGCTGACCGAAAACTAACGCGGGTTCCGTGTCTCTGCCGCCTGAGCCCCTCAAGACGGCAAGTGCGAGTGCGACCGCGCCTCTCCTGTACCATAGCGACACACGATCGGGGCGAAATTCACGGTCGCCTGTGCGCTGTTAATCCTCAGCGAGTCGGGCTCTCACTCAGGCGAAAACGATCTGGACCGCGCGATGAGTCCCGATCCGTTCTCCCCCACATGTGGTGGGCGGTTACCGGAGACAAGACTCCGGTCACGATGAACGTCTGTCTTCGCCTTGGATTTCCTGGGTTCCGTTAAGCTGCCGGTGCGGTTGACGCGGCCTCACCGCGTGCCGCGACTCGCTGTGGAAAGCCTGTGGATAACTTGTGGATAAGTCTTAACCGGCGTTCGCCTGCTGCTCGCCGGCGGTGACGTCGAAACTGCGCGCGCTGATGACGAGGTCGCCGACCTTGGTGCCGATGAGGATGCGCGTCGGCACGAGGTAGCGGGTGCCGGCAACCGGCGACAGCCAGATCTCGAGGCGCTGGTTGTCGGCCATGTAGGCGACGTCGTCGTCGCCGGTGCGGTGGCCGGCGACCGGCACGTAGCGGGCGGCGCAGACAGAACCTTGCCGTCGCCATTGCCGTTCCGCGTCTCCTTGTAGGACAGGCGGATGTCGAAGCGCTTCCAGCCGTCGAAAACGTGCACGACGCGGTTGCAGGCACGGTTGCCGTCGGGCGCATCGGACGGCTTGTCCATCGCCACGACGAAGGCGCCGACGGGATCGACGACGTTCTGCCGGGCTTTGCGCAGTGAGCGGCACGCGGTCGGAGGCCTTGGGCAGGTTCGGTATCGCCTGCAGGCCGACGATGGCGCCGCCGCGCATGGGTCATCGAGACGCTGGTGGCGAAGCCGCTCTCGCTGGTCTCGAGGTTATAGGACGCCGGCAGGACGCTGTTGCCGCTGATGCGGCCGGAGCCGGGCTAGCGTGCGCGCGCGTCGGAAACGAAGCGGCTGACGCCATAGGTCGAGCCGGCGATGGCGGCGGCGTAGCCCTTGTCGGTGAAGCGCGCCTTGACGTCGGCGCGGCCGATATTGATCCCCGAGATGGCGATCATATAGGTGGCCTGGAGCGTCACCCCGGCGCCGGACGACGCGGATACGGGGGCGCCAAGCGTGGCAAGGAGCAAAAGCCCCCCCGGCAAGGATGCGACCGCCCTTTGCGGCGATCGCGGGAATTGCCCTCGCGCCATAGACCCCAACTGCTTATTGTTCAGCCGGCTTCTCCCGGCTTCTCCCCTTACCCCTAACCGCAACGGGGGTAACAGGGTCATACTTAGGCCAGTTCGCCGAGGCCGTCACCCCGGCGGAGCGGAGCCGTCCACGGCCAATTTCCTTGACGCGGAATGCCGGCATCACTATACGAACGCAGCCTTCCGGCGGGATTTGGCGGCTTTGCCGCGCCTCCGAGGCGCAATCCCTTGGAAAACGAGGATTATTCGAGATGTCACGGCGTTGCGAACTTTCCGGCAAGGCGGTCCTGACGGGCAACACCGTCAGCCACGCGAACAACAAGTCGCGCCGCCGCTTCCTGCCGAACCTCAACCAGGTGACGCTCATCTCGGACGCGCTGAAGCAGAACGTGCACCTGCGGATCACCTCGCACGCGCTGCGCTCGGTCGAGGCGCGCGGCGGGCTCGATGCGTTCCTGCTCAAGGCGCGCGACACCGATCTGTCAGCGAAGGCGCTGAAGCTGAAGCGGCAGATCGCGAAGAAGACCGAGGCGGTCGCCGCGGCCTCGTAAGCATCGGCAACGGCTGGAAATTGCAAACGGCGCCTCGCGGGCGCCGTTTTTCGTTTTCGGATATGCGAGCCGGCTAGAAATGCAGGTTGAGCCCCGCGCGGACGGTGCTGCCGGAGTCGCTGCCCGTTGACGAGAAGGGCTGCCCGGCAAACCAGGTGTGGGGTCCGTGCTGGGTGTAGAGGTACTCGACCTTCACGCTGATCTTGTTCGTAACGGCCTGCTCGATGCCGCCGCCTGCGGTCCAGCCCCACAGCGTCGCCTGATCGTGAAGATCGCCTGCGGTCACATCGACCTTGTTGTGCGCCACGGCGACGCCGCCGGCGGCAAACAACAGCGTGCGATCGAAAGCGAAGCCGACGCGGCCGCGAAGGTTGGCGGCGAGATCGACGGTGGCGGTCACGGTGTTGTTGGGCGGCGGCGGGAAATTGGCGTTGCCCAAGTTGTCATCGACCGTGTCGGTGATGTTGGCGAATGTGGCATCCGCTTCCAGGCCGACGACGAGGCCGCTGTTGTACTGGTAGTTGGCGCCCACTTCGATGCCGCCGCCCCAGCCGTGCGGATTCTGGGTGTTGATGGGCAAGAGAATCAAGGCGTTGTCATAGGTCTGCGGCGCCGAGCCCCAGGAGTAGCCGCCCTGCAGGCCGACGTAGACGCCGGTCCAGCTATAGGCCGCGGCGGGCGGAGGTGTCGGTGCTGGCTCGAAGGTACCAAGGTCGGCGGCGTGCGCCGCTGCGCCAGACAGCACGACTGATGCTGCTGCCACGATCCAACTCTTCATCGCATTGCCTCCGGAGAATCCTGCGGTGGATGTTGGCGATGAAAAGTAAATTAATGCTGAGATCGCAACACCCATCCGCACGGGCAGTTCTGACAAGGTGGCAACCATCGCGAGTCTTGCTGTGCTCGGTGGGCTCGAAACCGACGTGTTATCGCCGCGGCCGCCGCGCCTTTCTGCGACCTGCGCCAGCCTGTGGCTCGCGCGCCACTTGTCCGTGTGGCGGACACACAAGAGCGTGATCGGCTACTGCGTGGCGGTGGGCGCCACGAGCTTGAACTGCAGCAGGATCGAGCGCTGTAGGAAGCCGTGGTTGTCGTCGGAGACGATGTCGAGCAGCGTGTCGCCGGTCGCCGACGTGCGCACCGCCAGGCCTTCCATGTTGTCGATCTGGAAGGTGTTGTCGGCGACGATCAGCGTCGTGCCGTCGACGGTGGCGCCCGGCTTGATGCTCGCCGCCGCGATCTCGCGAATGCGCATGGCAAAGCCGCCCATGTACGAGAAGCGCCGCTCGAGGATGAGCAGGTCGCCGTTCGGCAGGAAGTTCGCATCGGAGATGTCGAAGTCGTCCGAGCGGCGGATCTGGAACGGGCCGGGCCGGGCGCCGTCGAGGATGAAGCCGCGATGGTTGCCGGCGCCGTCCAGCGAGCGCTCGGCAATCGCGATCGTCGCGCCGGCCAGCGAACTGGCGGCGGGCGCCACGGCCAGGGCTTCCAGGCCCTGGTTGCGCCGGAGGCCCGCGACGAATTTCGGCAGCGGCGGATGGGTCGGCGTGGCGGCGGCGAAGTCGGGGCCGGCATAGCGGCGGACCGCGGCCTTCTGCTCGAAGGAGACGAGCGCCGTCTCGCGCCCCGCGCGGTTGACGATGCGCAGGCTCTCGGCATCGGTCGAGACTTTGTTCGGCGCGGGCTGGCCGTTGTCGCCCAGCATCACGCCGATCTTCGGCTCGGCGAGGTCGACCAGTTCGTCGCCGTCCTCGACCAGCCGCGCGGTCAGCCAGAAGCCGGTATCGGCGATGGCGACGATGCGGCCGTCGGCGGCAAAGTCGAGGCCCGACCACGAGCCGAAGTTGCCGTCGGTGGAATACATGGCGAAACCGCCGCGATATTCGAGTGCGCCGAAGCGGGTTTCGCCGGTGCTGAGCTTGAAGCGCGGGATCGGCACCGTGCGGACGTCGAGGGCATGGAAGCCGGGCGGCGTGATCTCGGGCGCGGCGGCGGCGATGGCCGTCGCGGCAAGGACGGCGGCGACCGCTACGATGTGTTTCATTGCAGCGTGGCGCGGCGTGGACGCGATGGAGCGCGGGTGGGCGCAGCAGTGCGCTCGTCGAACAGCTCGGCGAGCTTGTCGGTCATCGCGCCGGCCAGCTCCTCGGCGTCGACGATGGTGACGGCGCGGCGATAGTAGCGCGTGACGTCGTGGCCGATGCCGATGGCGATCAGCTCGACCGGCGAGCGAGTCTCGATCTCCTCGATGACGTGGCGGAGGTGGCGTTCCAGATAATTTCCCGCGTTGACCGACAGCGTCGAGTCGTCGACCGGCGCGCCATCCGAAATCATCATCAGAATCTTGCGCTGCTCGGGCCGCGCGACGAGGCGGGCGTGGGCCCAGGTCAGCGCCTCGCCGTCAATGTTCTCCTTGAGCAGCCCCTCGCGCATCATCAGGCCGAGATTGCGGCGGGCGCGGCGCCAGGGCGCATCGGCGGCCTTGTAGACGATGTGGCGGAGATCGTTGAGGCGGCCGGGATTGCCCGGCTTGCCGGCCTGCAGCCATGCCTCGCGCGACTGCCCGCCCTTCCAGGCGCGCGTGGTGAAGCCCAGAATCTCGACCTTGACGCCGCAGCGCTCCAGCGTGCGCGCCAGAATATCGGCGCAGGTGGCGGCGACCGTGATCGGGCGCCCGCGCATCGAGCCGGAATTGTCGAGCAGCAGCGTCACTACGGTGTCGCGGAAGTCGGTGTCGCGTTCCGCCTTGAACGACAGCGGATGCATCGGGTCGGTGACGACGCGCGACAGGCGGGCGGCGTCGATGACGCCTTCCTCGAGGTCGAAGTCCCAGGCGCGGCTCTGCTGCGCCATCAGGCGGCGCTGCAGGCGGTTGGCGAGGCGGCCGACGGCGGATTGCAGATGCGCGAGCTGCTTGTCGAGATAGGAACGCAGACGGTCGAGCTCGGCGATGTCGCACAGCTCTTCGGCCTTCACCGTCTCGTCGAACTTGGTGGTGAAGGCGTGGTAGTCGATCATCGGCGGCAGGTTCGACCACGGCGTCTCGGCGCGGCGGGCCTCGCCGGCCTCGCGCGCCTCGGTCATCTCGGAGTCGTCGATCATCTCCTCGGCTTCCGCCTCGCCGGCCTCGCCTTCGCCGGCGTCGGTTTCCTCGGCGGAGGCATCGACTTCCTCGGCGCTCGACGAGTCGGAACCTTCCGATGAATCGGAGGCGCCCTCGGCGTCGTCTTGCGGCTGGTCGTTCTCCTCGCCCTCCTCGGAGTCGTCGCCCTTCTCGGAGCCGAGCTCCTCGCCCATCTCGAGCGCCGTAAGAATTTCGCGGACGGCGTCCGCGAAGCGCGGCTGGTCGTCGATGGCGCCGGTCAACTGCGCCAGGTCGCGGCCGGCGCGTTCCTCGATCCACGGACGCCAGAGGTCGACGATCTTTTTCGCGGATGGGGGCGGCGCATCGCCGGTCAGGCGCTCGCGCACCATCAGGGCGACGGCGTCTTCCAGCGGTGCATCGGCGCGGTCGGTGACTTCCTGGTAGTTGCCGCGGTGGTAACGCTCCTCGAGCATCGCGGTGAGGTTCTTGGCGACGCCGGCCATGCGGATCGAGCCCAGCGCCTCGACGCGCGCCTGCTCGACGGCATCGAAGACGGCGCGGGCGTTCTTGCCCTGCGGCGCGTTCTGGCGATGCACGGCGGGATCGTGGCAGGCGAGGCGCAGCGCGAGGGAATCGCCGATGCCGCGGGTGATGGCGACGTCGGCGGCGGTGAGCTTGCGCGGCGGCTCCGGAATGCGCGCCTTCAGGCCGGACAGCAGCGGCCGGTCGGCGGCGAACGTCACCTCAAGCTCGGGCTTCCCGGCAATGGCGCGCACGCAGCCGACCACGGCCCGCTTGAAGGGCTCGCTCGGTCCTTCCTGCGGTTTGGTACGGGGCGCGGGATCGTTCGGGATGGCCATTTCGGTCGTGCTTTATTCGACTAGGGTAGGAGCTTATATTGATGCGACAGGAGCAATCTCGTGGCTGAGCCGGAAAATCAAACGCTTCACATCCTGCGCGAAATCCGTGCTGCCTTGCAGGGCCTGGATCGCAAGACGACATCCGGCTTTGAAGCGGTCGACGCCCGCTTCGGGAAGGTCGAGGCCCGCCTTGGGAATATCTGGCAGGCGCTCAACGGCGAAAGCATTCTTGGGCGTTATGCGGTCGCGGATGTCGAGCAGCGTCTCGAGTCGCTTGAAAAGCGACTCGCCGATCTCGAAAAAGCCGACTAGGTCCACTTAGCTCATCACCACGTTCGCCGTCGACTCGGGCAGCTCCGCGTTGAACGAGCGCTGGTAGAATTCGGCGACCAGGCTCCGTTCCAGCTCGTCGCACTTGTTGACGAAGGTGACGCGGAAGGCGAAGCCGACGTCGCCGAAGATTTCGGCGTTCTCGGCCCAGGTGATGACCGTGCGCGGGCTCATCACGGTCGAGATGTCGCCGTTGATGAAGGCGTTGCGGGTCATGTCGGCGACGCGCACCATCTTGGCGATGACGGCGCGGCCCTTGTCGTCGCGCCACTTCGGCACCTTGGCGGCGACGATGTCGACCTCTCGGTCGTGCGGCAGGTAATTGAGCGTCGTGACGATCGACCAGCGGTCCATCTGGCCCTGGTTGATCTGCTGCGTGCCGTGATAGAGGCCGGAGGTATCGCCGAGGCCGACGGTGTTGGCCGTGGCGAACAGGCGGAAGCTCGGGTGCGGGCGGATGACCTTGTTCTGGTCGAGTAGCGTCAGGCGGCCGGAAACTTCCAGCACGCGCTGGATGACGAACATCACGTCGGGGCGGCCGGCGTCGTATTCGTCGAAGCAGAGCGCGATGTTGTGCTGGAGCGCCCACGGCAGGATGCCGTCGCGGAACTCGGTGACCTGCCGGCCTTCCTTGAGGACGATGGCGTCCTTGCCGACCAGATCGATGCGGCTGATGTGGCTGTCGAGGTTGACGCGCACCATCGGCCAGTTGAGGCGGGCGGCGACCTGCTCGATGTGCGTCGACTTGCCGGTGCCATGGTAGCCGGTGACCAGCACGCGGCGGTTGCGGGCGAAACCGGCGAGGATGGCAAGCGTGGTCTCGCGGTCGAACAGGTAGTCCGGATCGGTATCCGGAACGTGCTCGTCCGGCTCGGAATAGGCCGGAACCTCGAGGTCGGTATCGAGCCCGAAGACCTGGCGGACCGAAATCTTCATGTCAGGCAGGGGCGAGGCGGCAACTTCAGTCATGGCACATCCGATGCGCCGTCAGGCGCGACGTGGGTTTCAAGGAAAATGGCGCGATTAGCCGCCGTATTAGCAGAAACCGGCGGCTTTCAGGTAGTGGTAGGCTTGGATGATCTGTCGCAGGCGGTCCTCCGACGAGCGGTCGCCGCCGTTGGCATCCGGGTGGAGCTGCTTCACCAGCGCCTTGTAGCGGGCCTTGATCTCGGTGCCGCTTTCGCCGCCTTCCAGATCCAGCGTCGCGAACGACCGCCGTTCAAGATTACGCAGCGGCCGGCTCTCCGGTTCCACTTTCTGCTCGCGGGCGCGCCGGTCGCCACTCCCGCCAAAGACGCCGAACGGGTCGGAAAACGCCGCCGCCCAGGCGCGGTTGGGGTGGAATTTCTGCGCCTCGACGCTGTCGGCGTTGACGCCCATCGTCCAGGTCGGCCGGTGCCCTATGTTGGCCGAGCGCTGGTAGGCGACGACGTCGTCGTCCTTCATGCCGGCGAAGTAGTTGTAGGACTTGTTGTACTCGCGCACATGGTCGAGGCAGAGGTTGTAGTACTGGCCTTCGCGGTCGCGGCCCTTGGGCGCCCGGTAGCCTCCAAGATTGCCGCAGCCGTGCCATTCGCAGGGACGGGTGTCCGCTGCCACGGCAGGACCTTCCTCCGGGCTGATCCGGATGCGGTCGAAATACTTGGAGTTCAGATTCATCGCCGGATTATGGTCGCCGTTGGCGCCTCCGACAAGGCGCCCGCAAGGAGAGCGCAATGACGGTCGCTGAGAGGATCACGGGGAAGTTAACCGAGGCTTTTCGCCCGGTAGAGCTCAAAGTGGTGGATGAGTCCCATCTGCACAAGGGCCACGCCGGACACCGGCCGGAAGGCGAAAGTCATTTCCGCGTGAGGATCACGGCCGAGGCGTTCCGCGGCAAGACCCGGGTGGCGGCGCACCGCATGGTTTACGACGCCCTCAAGGGCGAAATTGCCGAGGGACTGCACGCCTTGGCGATCGTAGCGAAGGCGCCGGAGGCGGGCGCCTAGCCCTTCTTGTTGTAGACCAGCCAGGTGGCGAGGTCCCACGCGTCGCGGATGCCCAGAAGCAGCAGCGCCATCGCTCCCAGCGCGACGCCATATTCGGCGAAGGCGGTCTGCTGCCACACCATCCATGCCGTGACGAACAGCCAGACGTGGCCGATTGCCGGCAACACTCCGTAAAAGACGTAGTCGCTCCAGTGCGTGGCCGTGAGCTTGCCGCTTGCCAGACGGTAGAATGCGGCGACCGCACTCATGATCCCGACGACGGTTGGAACGGCGATCGTCAAGGCCATCGCCGGCGCCGGCAGCGTGGTCACTACCGCGGCGCAGCTGATCACCAGCACCGTGACGAAGTGGAACACGGTGGGCGACAGAAACGTCCGTTGGACTGCCGTCACCCGGGCGGTCTCGGCCTCGCCCGACAGCGTGATGACGACGAACAGCAGGCCGATCAGCGCGCCGGCCGACGAGCCCACCATCAGGTAGTACGTTTCCCATGTCTCAGGCATGGGAGCGATGTTACGCGACGGGCTCCGGATGGAAAAGATGCGTCGCATCTCACTCCACGTCGTCCCCGCGAAGGCGGGGCCCAGTAGTCGCTGGCTGTGCGTCAGACGCCCGGGCGTCGTTACTGGATGCCCGCCTTCGCGGGCATGACAGCGGGGGGATGCTGACGCTGTTCTTCGATCCAACGCAGATACGCCTCGCGGTCGATGCCGGCGTCGTTGCGGCGGTGGAAATAGAGCCGCTCGGCGATGCGCCGCATCGGGGCGGAGGCGAGCGCCATGTTGATGAGGAAATTCGGCGGCGCGAGGTCGAGGGCGTAGCGCAGCGCGCGCTTGGCGGCGAAGCGGGGCACCTCGCGGGCGAGTGCCACCTCCGGCGCGGCACCGCCGATCTGGAGATGATCGGCGATCAGCGATGCGGCGCGGCGGCCGTACTTGAAGGCGAGGCGGATGCCGCCGCCGGTCATCGGCGAGACCCAGCCGGCGGCATCGCCGACGAGCAGCACGCCGGGCGCCGAGGTGCGGGCCAGCGGCCCGCCGCACGGGATCAGGCCGCTGCGGCGTCCGACGACGCGCAGTTTGCTCCAGCCAAAATTTTTCTCCGTCCGCGCCATGAAGCCGGCGAGGTCGGGCTTCACGCCGTGGCTGACGGCGAGGCCCAACTGGATGATGTCGGGGCCGGGTGCGGCCCAGGCAATGTAGCCCGGCGCCAGTTTCGAGTCGGCGAAGCAGTGGAGGAAGCGCGGGTCGATGGAGTCGTTGGGCTCCAGCTCGACTTCGAGGCCGGTGAGGAAGCGGCGGTTTTGCGACAGGCCGAAGGCTTCGGCGACGCGCGAACGGGCGCCGTCGGCGCCGATCAGGTAGCGCGTGCTTATGTCGATGTCGTTGAGGTGGATGATGGTGCCTTCCCGCGTCGCGCCGGTGAAGCGCGTGGCGTAGAGGATCTGTGCGCCGGCCTCGCGCGCCTCGCACGCCATCCAGCGGAGCAACTCGGCGGTGTCGGTGGTGAAGAAGGCGTAGCCCGGCGAGAAGAGATCGATGCTTTTGAGATTGGGTGCGTAGAGGCGGACGCCCGGCACGCGCCGTGTCAGGCGGTGCGGGATGTCGATTTCTTCCATCGCTTCGCGGACGAGGATGCCGGACGTGTGGACGCGGGCGCCGGCTTCGCGCTTGGCCTCGATCACAGCGACGGACAGGCCGCGCGAGGCGGCGGTCTTGGCGGCGGCGAGGCCCGCGAAGCTCGCGCCGACGATTACGACATCGAATTGCATGAGAGTCGCCCCCAGTTTGGATGGGGAGATTTCACCTCGGGATTGCGGCTGATTTTCGCTGGCGTTGCGGCGAAGCGGTGGCGGCCACACACACTCCGCTTCCCCCGCGAAAGCGGGGGTCCAGGTAGCGCGCTAAGCGAGGTCGCGAGTTCGGGTCGGCACCTGGGTCCCCGCCTTCGCGGGGAAAGCGGGGAGGCAACGGCCTCTCCCCAACTCTGCTCTGCTTCCCCGCGGAGGCGGGGGTCCAGGTCGTGTGCGAAGCGAGGCGGTGTGTTCGGGTTGGCACCTAGTCCCCGCCTGCGCGGGGAAAGCGGAAAACTATTATTCGCGGGGGAGACTAGGAGGCCGCGGCCGTCGCCTGTGCCTTCGGCTTCACCTGATCGACCGCCGTGATCCTGAGCGCCGTGATCCGGTTGCGGTTGCGGCGGAGCACCTGGAAGCGGAAGCCGTGGAAGGTGAACGCCTGCCCCGGTTCCGGGATGATGCGGGCTTCGTGGATGACGAGGCCGGCGATGGTGGTCGCTTCCTCGTCGGGCAAGCTCCAGCCCATGACGCGGTTCAAGTCGCGGATCGGCACCGAGCCGTCGACGTTGACCGAGCCGTCGGGCTGGCGGCGGATGCCTTCGGCGGTGACGTCGTATTCGTCGGCGATGTCGCCGACGATCTCCTCCAGAATATCTTCCAGCGTCAGCAGGCCCTGCACCTCGCCGTACTCGTCGACGACGAGTGCGATGTGCAGCTTGCGCTTCAGGAACGCGTTGAGCTGGTCGGTCAGGCTCGTGGTGTCGGGGACGAACCACGGCTTCTTGATGATCGTGCGGATGTTGATCTGCGAAAGATCGCCGCCGACGTTCTTCATGCGGGAGAGCAGATCCTTCGCGTGGAGGACGCCGATGATGTTCTCCGGCTTCTCTTCCCACACCGGCACGCGCGTGTAGGCGCTCGCCACCACCTCATCGACGATCTTCTCGATCGGGTCGCCGACGTTGATGGTCTGCATGCTGGTGCGATGGACCATCACGTCGGCGACTTCGAGCTCGCCGAAGCGGAAGAGATTGTGGATGTACTCGGCCTGCACCTCCTCGACCTTGCCGTGCTCTGCGGAGACGTCGACCAGGCCCTCGATCTCGTCCGTCTCGAGGATTTCCTGGTGCGAGCCTTCGCGCACGCCGAGCATCGCGAGGATGCCGCCGGCGGCGTTGTTGAGCAGCCAGTTCAACGGATAGAAAATCACGAACGAGACGTGCAGCGGGTAGGCGATCCACTGCGCCACCGGCTCGGGTTCGCGGATCGCCAGCGTCTTCGGCACCTGCTCGCCCAGCACGATGTGCAGCGAGGAGAAGACGAGGAAGCCGACAAAGAAGGCGGTGAAATTCACCGCCGACACCGGCAGGCCGAGCGGCAGGAGCAGCGGCTCGAGGATCGCGGCGACCGTCGGCTCGCCGACCCAGCCAAGGCCGAGGGACGCCATGGTGATGCCGAGCTGGCAGCAGGCGAGATAAGCCTCGACGTTGCGCAGCATGCGCTGCGTCAGTTTCGCGGCGAAGCGGTTCTCGTCCGCCATCGAATCGATGCGGTAGCCCTTCGATTTCACCAGCGCGAATTCGGCGGCGACGTAGAAGCCGTTGGCCGCGAGCAGGAAGAACGCGAGCAGCAGGTTGAGGGCGGAGCCGCTCATCCGCGCGTCTTCTTGTCGAGGAAATCGGTGACGGCGGTCGCCGGGATGTCGTTGGCGATGAACGCCCTGCCGATGCCGTGGGTGAGGATGAAGGTCAGCTTACCGCGCGTCACCTTCTTGTCCTGATGGATCAGCTCCATCAGGCGCGCCGCGACCATCGGCTCGCCGGGAATGTCCTGGATGCGCGTCGGCAGGCCGACTTCCTGGTAGTGCGCGATGACGCGCTCGGCGTCCTCGGGCGGGCAGAGGCCGAGGCTCGCCGAGAATTCGTGGGCCAGCACCGTGCCGATGGCGACCGCCTCACCGTGCATCAGGCGATCGGAGTACCCGGCGGAGGCTTCCAGCGCGTGACCGAATGTGTGGCCGAGATTGAGCAGTGCGCGCACGCCCTCGTCGCGCTCGTCGGCGGCCACTGTCACCGCCTTGGCCTTGCAGGCGATGGCGACGGCCTGGTCGCGCTCGGGCCAGCCGGCGGCCATGGCGCGCCAGTTGCCCTCCAGCCACTTGAAGAAGCCGGCGTCGTTGATGAGGCCGATCTTGGCGACCTCGGCGTAACCGGCGTTGAACACGCGGGGGGGAAGCGAGTCGAGCAGCGCCGAGTCGGCCATGACCAGCGACGGCTGATGGAAGGCGCCGACGAGATTCTTGCCGCGCGCCGAGTTGATGCCGGTCTTGCCCCCGACGGAGGAATCGACCTGCGCCAGCAGCGTGGTCGGCACCTGGACGAAGCGCATGCCGCGGCGGACGATTGCCGAGGCGAAGCCGGCGAGGTCGCCGACGACGCCGCCGCCCAATGCGATGACGATGTCGTTGCGCTCGACGCGGCTGGCGAGGATGGCGTCCACGACCTTGGTGAGCTGCGCGAAGCTTTTCGATTCTTCGCCGGCCGGCACGACGATCGTCGTCTGGTCGATGCCCTTGGCGCGGAGACTCGCCTGCAACTCGGGCAGGTGGAGCTTGGCCACCGTCTCGTCGGTGACGATCGCGGCGCGCACGCCCGGCAGTCGCTTCAGGATCTCGTCGCCGACGCGCTTGATCAGGCCGCGGCCGATGAGGATGTCGTACGAGCGCGGGCCGAGTTCGACCTTGACGGTAACCGGCGTGCGCGTGGGCGCTGCCACGTCGGCCATGGCGGTCAGGCCTCTGCCACCGCCTCGCGGCTCAGATAGTCGGCGAGGGCGGCGAGGATGTCGTCGATGACGGCGTCGTGCGCGATGTCGCGCGACTGGATGTGGATCGCAGCCTCGGCGTAGATCGGGTAGCGCTCGGCGATCAGCCGCTCGATGATCTCGGCGGGGTCGCCGCCGCGCAGCAGCGGACGGTTGTTGCGGCGCTTGACGCGGGAGAGCAGCAGGTCGCGGTCGGCCTTGAGCCAGATCGAGATGCCGGCCTCCTGGATCGCGGCGCGGGTGTCGGCCTGGATGAAGGCGCCGCCGCCGGTCGCCAGCACCTTGGGCTTGCCGTCGAGCAGGCGCTGGATGACGCGGCGCTCGCCGTCGCGGAAATAGGCCTCGCCGTGCTGGTCGAAAATATCGGGGATCGACTGGTTGGCGGCCTGCTCGATCTCGGTGTCGGCATCGGCGAAGGCCATGCCGAGGCGGGTCGCCAGACGGCGGCCGATCGAGGATTTGCCGGCGCCCATCATGCCGACCATGACGATGGTGCGCCCGGCCAGGAGCCGCGACACCTTCGTTTCGACAGGTTCGCTAACGTCCCTGGCAGAGCCGGTCCTGGCCACTTTCAACGTCCTTCTGGGGCGGTATGGGGTGTTGAGGGAGGGTAGAACCGCTTTCGGCCTATTCTGTCAAGGATTGCGTCGGATGCTTCCGCCTTGCCGCCGCTATCCTCAGGAATAGTAACGGCGCATTCGGAAAAACCTGCAATTATTGCCGACCCATGCCCAGTCTTGTCCGATTCCTTGTCGTGGTGGTGATTCTGGCCGCCCTTGTCGCGGCCGCGACCGTCTATCTGGCGTTTTTCGTCCACCCGGGCAGCCGCGAAATGACAATCCGCATCCCCGACGCGAAATTCGAGAGGCCGAAGTGACCGGCGGGCATCAGGTCGAAGCCTTCCTCGAGATGATGAGCGCCGAACGGGGCGCGGCCGTGAACACGCTGGCGTCGTACCGGCGCGACCTCGAGGATTACGGCGTCTTCCTCGCCAAACGCGGTATCGGCTTTGCCGAGGCCGATGCGGCGGTGGTGCGCACCTATCTTTCCGATCTCGACGATCGCGGGTTTGCGGCGAGTTCCGCGGCGCGGCGGCTTTCGGCGGTGAAGCAGTTCCACCAGTTCATGGTGTCGGAACAGATGCGCGCCGACGATCCGACCGGCATCATTTCCGGGCCGAAGAAGGGTCAGCGGCTGCCCAAGATTCTGTCCGAGGCCGAGGTCGAGAAGCTGATCGAGACGGCGGCGGCAGAAACCCGGCGCCCCGACCTTTCCGCCGGCGCCCGGCTCCGCGCGCTGCGCATGCACGCGCTGATGGAGCTGCTCTATGCCACCGGGCTGCGCGTATCCGAGCTGGTGGCGCTGCCGGCCTCGGCGGCGCGCCGCGAGGTGCGGTTCCTGACGGTGAAGGGCAAGGGCGGGCATGAGCGCGTCGTGCCGCTCACCGACAAGGCGCATGCGGCGGCGAGCGTCTATCTGATCCACCGCAAGGATTCGCCGACGGCCGACAGCCCGTGGCTGTTCCCGTCGCCGGCCGACAGCGGGCATCTCACCCGGCAGGCATTCGCGCGCGATCTCAAGGATCTGGCGGCGCTCGCCGGCATCGCGTCGGCCAAGGTCTCGCCGCATGTGCTGCGCCACGCCTTCGCCAGCCATCTGCTGCAGAACGGCGCCGATCTCCGCGTCGTGCAGCAGTTGCTCGGCCATGCCGACATCTCGACGACCCAGATCTACACGCATGTGCTGGAGGAGCGGCTCCGGGCGCTGGTTACCGAGCATCACCCGCTGGCCCGCAAACCGGCCGCCTGAAGCCTTGACTCGCAAAGCCGCCTAAAGGCATCACTCTCCCTCGTTTTGGCCACCCAAGAGTTACGGATTGCGCAGCTACCTCGACTTCGAAAAGCCCGTCGCCGACCTGCAGGGCAAGGTCCAGGAACTGCGCTCGCTCGGCGATAACGGCGACGCCGTCGCCATCGGCGAGGAAGTCGCCAAGCTCGAGAGCAAGGCGGCGCAGGCGCTGGCCGAGATCTACGCCAAGCTGACGCCGTGGCAGAAGACTCAGGTTGCGCGCCATCCCGACCGGCCGCATTTCGGCGACTACGTCAAAGGCCTGATCGAGGATTTCACGCCGCTCGCCGGCGACCGCTCGTTCGGCGAGGACGAGGCGATCGTTGCGGGCCTGGGCTTCTTCCGTGGTCGGCGGGTCGCCGTCATCGGCCAGGAAAAGGGCAACGACACCGAAAGCCGCCTCAAGCACAACTTTGGCATGGCGCGGCCGGAAGGCTACCGCAAGGCGATCCGCATCATGCACCTCGCCGACCAGTTCGGCCTGCCGGTGGTGGCGCTGGTCGATACGGCCGGCGCCTATCCCGGCATCGACGCGGAGGCCCGCGGCCAGGCCGAGGCGATCGCGCGCTCGACGGAAGCCTGCCTCAAGCTCGGCGTGCCCAACGTCGCCGTCGTCATCGGCGAAGGCGGCTCGGGCGGGGCCATCGCCATCGCCACCGCCAACAAGGTGATGATGCTGGAGCACTCGATCTACACCGTGATCTCGCCGGAGGGCGCGGCGTCGATCCTGTGGCACGATTCCAGCCGGGCGCAGGATGCGGCGACCGGCATGAAGATCACCGCCGAGGACCTCGTGCGCTTCGGCGTGATCGACAAGGTTGTCACCGAGCCGGTCGGCGGGGCGCACCGCGAGCCTGAGGTCACGATCGCCGCCACCGGCGACGCCATCGCCGAGGCGCTCGACTCGATGGACAATTTGCCGCCGGAGGAAATCCGCCGGCAGCGGCGGGAAAAATATCTCGCCATCGGGCGGTCGCTCTAAGCCCGTCGCACGTCTGTCGCCTCCGTTCGCCACATTCCTTAACGCCAAGCGGCGGTTGACGAATTGCGAGAATCCCGGTCTAAGGCGAAACGGGCTGGCTGACCGAATCTGATAAGAGAGCCTGATGGGGTTTCAGCCGTTTAGGAGAGCTGCGCTCGGCCAGTGGCTTGCCATTGGGCTCGCCGCCGTTTGGCTTTCCGCCTGCCAGGACTCGGGCGTCCCGAAGGAACTGCGGCCGGTCCCGACTTCGCTCGTCGCCAAGATGAATCTCCTCGACATGAAGGAGACGTCGCCGATCTTCGTGCGGCTCTACAAGGAGACGTCGGAGCTCGAAATCTGGAAGCAGCAGACGAACGGCGACTACGCGCTGCTCAAGACGTACGAGATCTGCAAGTGGTCCGGTAAGCTCGGACCGAAGCTCAAGGAAGGCGACCGCCAGGCGCCCGAGGGCGTCTACGTCGTCACCCCGGCGCAGATGAATCCGGCGTCGCACTACTACCTGTCGTTCAACATCGGCTATCCGAACACGTTCGACCGCTCGCTCGGCCGCACCGGCTCCAACCTGATGGTGCACGGCGCCTGCTCGTCGGCCGGCTGCTACTCGATGACCGATGCCGACGCCGGCGAGATTTTTGCGCTGGCGCGCGACTCGTTCCGCGGCGGGCAGACCTCGTTCCAGATTCAGGCACTGCCCTTCCGCATGACGGCGGAGAATCTCGCCAAGCATCGCGACGACGCGAACATGCCGTTCTGGCGGATGCTCAAGGTCGGCTCCGACAATTTCGACCTGACGCTGCGCCCGCCGAAGATCGACATCTGCGACCACGGCTACGTCTTCAATGCCGACGCCGGCCCGACCTTCGATCCGAACGGCAAGTGCCCGGACTACACGCGGCCGCAGGCGCTGGTGAACGCGCTGGCGCAGAAGCAATCGAGCGACGACGTTGCCTTCAACGCCGCGGTCGTGGCGCTTGAGGCCGAGGAAAAGCGGGCGGCCGACGTTGCCACCAGCGTGGCGGCGAAGGCGACGGGCAATGCCGCGACCGCTGCCAAGGACACGGCGGCGACCGATGCTACGCCGACGGCCGCGACAAGCGCGGCGCCGAAGGTCGTCGCCAACGTGCCGATGCCGCGGCTGCGGCCCGAGGGCAAGGCGCCGGCCGCGACGTCCGTCTCGGCGCCTGCGGCAACCGGCACGATCGCGCCGGACATGACTCCGGACATCCCCGAGGTCGGGAAGTTCGTGAAGAAGAAATTCGTCTGGCCGGGCGACGGCGAGGGAGCCGCCGCGGGAACTTCGGGCTAGGCGCTGACGGCTATTGGCGGCCAACCTCCCCCTTGAGGGGAGGTCGAAATCGCGTCGGCGATTTCGCGAGGGGGTCGCGGTGCTTGTCGATGGCTTCCGACCCCTCCCCAAAACCGCTTCGCGGTTTTGACCCTCGCTCAAGGGGAGGGTTGAGTCTCAGCTAGGCCAGCCGGCCGTGGCAGTGCTTGTACTTCTTGCCTGAGCCGCAGGGGCAGGGGGCGTTGCGCTGGGTCTTGCCCCAGGTCGACGGGTCCTTCGGGTCGACTTCGCCCGATGCCGCGGCGCCGGTGGCGGCCAGTGCCGTGAGGCCGCCGTTGCGGGCCGGCTGCTGCGTGCGCAGCGCCGAGTTCCACTCGTCCTCGGCGTCGTTCTCGCCGGTGGTAGCGTCGATGTGCGTCTCTTCCAGCGCCTGGATGTCGCCTTCCGGCGCGAGCGGCGGCGGGCGCTGGACGAGCTCGACGCGCATGATCTGGTTGGTCACCGCCTCGCGCAGCCGCGCCAGCATCGCCTGGAACAGCTCGAAGGATTCCGTCTTGTACTCGTTCAGCGGGTCGCGCTGGGCGTAGCCGCGGAAGCCGATGACGTGGCGGAGATGGTCGAGGGTGACGAGATGCTCGCGCCAGAGATGGTCGAGCGTCTGCAGCAGCACGGCCTTCTCGATCTGCCGCATGATCTCGGGCGAGAAGCGCGCCGTGCGGGCGGCGGCCGCCTCGTCGGCGACGCGGGTCAGGCGCTCGCGCACCTCTTCCTCGGCGATGCCTTCTTCCTTCGCCCACTGGTCGACGGGAACGTCGATGTTGAGGTTGGTGCGCAACTCTTCCTTGAGGCCGGCGACGTCCCACTGTTCGGCGTAGGCCTTCTCGGGGATGTGCTTGGCGATCAGCTCGTCGATCAGCTCGTTGCGCATTGAGGCGACCGTCTCGGTCACCGTGTCCTGGCCCATCAGGTCGATGCGCTGGTCGAAGATGACGCGGCGCTGGTCGTTCATGACGTCGTCGAACTTGAGCAGATTCTTGCGCATGTCGAAGTTGCGCGCCTCGACCTTCTGCTGCGCCTTTTCGAGCGCGCGATTAATCCACGGATGGATGATCGCCTCGTCCTCCTTGAGGCCGAGCTTCTGCAGCATGCCGTCCATGCGCTCGGACCCGAAGATGCGCATCAGGTCGTCCTGCAGCGACAGGAAGAACTTCGAATGGCCGGGGTCGCCCTGGCGGCCGGACCGGCCGCGGAGCTGGTTGTCGATGCGCCGGCTTTCGTGGCGCTCGGTGCCGAGCACGAAGAGGCCGCCGGCGGCGAGCGCCTTCTGCTTCAGCACCTCGATCTCGCGGCGCATCTGGGCGATGCGCTCCTCGCGTTCCGGGCCTTCCGCTATGCTGCCCAGCTCCTGCTGGATGCGCATGTCGAGGTTGCCGCCGAGCTGGATGTCGGTGCCGCGGCCGGCCATGTTGGTGGCGATGGTGACCGCGCCCGGCACGCCGGCCTGCGCGATGATGAAGGCTTCCTGCTCGTGATAGCGCGCGTTCAGCACCTGGTGCGGAATCTTCTCCTTGGTCAGGCGCTCGGAGAGTTCCTCCGACTTGCCGATCGAGGTGGTGCCGACCAGGATCGGCTGGTTGCGCTCGCGGCACTCGCGGATCAGCTTGACGATCGCCTTGTACTTCTCGTCGGCCGAGCGGTAGACCTCGTCGTCGTCGTCGATGCGGACCATGTCGCGGTTGGTCGGCACCTCGACGACTTCCAGCCCGTAGATGTCGGCGAATTCGTCGGCTTCGGTCAGCGCCGTGCCGGTCATGCCGGCGAGCTTGTCGTACATGCGGAAGTAATTCTGGAACGTGATCGAGGCGAGCGTCTGGTTCTCGGGCTGGATCTGGACGTGTTCCTTGGCTTCCAGCGCCTGGTGCAGGCCTTCCGAGTAGCGGCGGCCGGGCATCATGCGGCCGGTGAACTCGTCGATGATGACGACTTCACCGTTCTTGACGATGTAGTCCTTGTCGCGCTCGAACAGGCGATGGGCGCGCAGTGCCTGCTGGATGTGGTGGACGACAGTGACGTTCTCGACGTCGTAGAGCGAGTCGCCCTTGAGCAGCCCGGCTTCCTGCAGAAGCTGCTCGAGCTTGACGTTGCCGGCCTCGGTGAAGTTCGCCGTGCGCTGCTTCTCGTCGGTCTCGTAGTCCTCGGGCGTCAGCGCCGGGATCAGCACGTCGATCTGGTTATAGAGCTCGGAGCGATCGTCGAGCGGGCCGGAGATGATGAGCGGCGTGCGCGCCTCGTCGATCAGGATCGAGTCGACTTCGTCGACGATGGCGAAGTTGTGCCCGCGCTGGACCATGGTGGCCAGCTCGTACTTCATGTTGTCGCGCAGGTAGTCGAAGCCGTACTCGTTGTTGGTGCCGTAGGTGATGTCGGCGGCGTAGGCCTCGCGGCGCTGCGGATCGTCGAGGCCGTGGACGATGATGCCGGTGGTGAGGCCGAGAAACTTGTAGACTTGGCCCATCCATTCGGCGTCGCGCTTGGCGAGGTAGTCGTTGACGGTGACGACGTGGACGCCCTTGCCGGCCAGCGCGTTGAGATAGACGGCGAGGGTGGCGACCAGGGTCTTGCCTTCGCCGGTCTTCATCTCGGCGATGGAACCCTCATGCAGCACCATGCCGCCGATCAACTGCACGTCGAAGTGACGCTGACCGAGGGTGCGGCGTGCTGCCTCACGCACGGTGGCGAAGGCGGGCACCAGAATATCGTCGAGCGAGGCGCCGACGGCGACGTCGGCCTTGAACTTCGCGGTGCGGGCGCGCAGGTCGTCGTCGGAAAGAGCGCGAATCTCGGGTTCCAGCGCGTTTATCGCGGCGACCCTGGGCGCATATGTCTTCAGGCGGCGGTCGTTGGCGGAGCCGAAAATCTTGCGGGCGATTGAGCCGAGGCCGGCCATGCGACGTTCCTTGGAACCAGTGGGTGGACAGGCTGTCGCGGCCCTGAGCTAACCGGTAGCCAGGTGCTCTAAACCGCCGTCACCTCTAGGGATTCAAAGCGTTCTTTGACGCCAAGCTTGGAGACAGATAAGAGGGGGCATACCCCATGTCAACGGCGCGACATGCGCTTCGATCAGGCTGGGCGGCAGATCGAACACGCGCATCCCGCCACCCCACTCAACACCCGAACCGGAACAGTTTGATGACCCTTTCCCACGCTTTTCGCTCGACTTTGCTTGCCTCCGTCCTGCTGCTGGGCAGCGCCGCCATAGCCGGCGCGCAGGAGGCCGCCGCCCCCGCCACGCCTCCGGCCGCTCCGCCGGCTGCCGTCGCCCCCGCCCCGGATGTTGAGGGCGTCGTTGCCACCGACCGGGTCGTGGCCGTCGTCAACGGCGAGAAGATCACCGAACTCGACCTTGCCGCGGCCGAGCCCGACCTGCAGCAGGCGCTCGCCCAGTTTCCGGAAGACCAGCAGATGGCGGCGCTCGTGAAGGGCGTCATCGACATCCGCCTGATGGCGCAGGCGGCCGAGGCCGCCAAGATGGACAAGGGCGCGCAGATCGAGTCGACGCTCGCCTACGTCCACGACAAGGCGCTGCGTAACGCCTACCTGCAGGACAAGCTGCAGGCCGCGGTGACCGACGCGGCGCTGAAGGCGCGCTATGACGCCGAGGTCGCCAAGTTCGTGCCCGAGGACGAGATCCATGCGGTGCACATTCTGGTGAACACCGAAGACGAGGCGAAGGCGATCATCGCGCAGCTCGACCAGGGCGGCGACTTCGCCGCCATCGCCAAGGACAAGTCGACCGACAAGGGCTCCGGCCAGGCGGGCGGCGATCTCGGCTGGTTCGGCAAGGGCCAGATGGTGAAGGCGTTCGAGGACGCCGCCTTCGCGCTGGGCGCCGGGCAGTACACCAAGACGCCGGTGAAGAGCGACTTCGGCTACCACGTCATCAAGGTGCTGGAGAAGCGCAAGTCGGCGCCGCCGTCGTTCGATGACCGCAAGGACGATCTCGCCCGCACGCTCGGGCGCGAGACGATCCTCGCCGTGATCGACGCGCTGCACGCCACCGCCAAGATCGAGGTGGTGCCGCCGCCGGACGCCGCCGCTGCGCCGCCGGCCGATGCCGCCACGCCCCCGGCCGCCACGACGCCCCCGGCCGCCACGACCCCGCCGGCTGCCACCACACCTCCGGCGGCGACCACAACTCCGCCGGCGACGGCTCCGGCGCAGTAGCCATGGCCGGGACGCCGACGACGAAGTCACCGCTGGCGCCGGCGTCTTTTCCGCCGCTGCCGGCGGTCGCCGGCGTCCGTTTCGCGGTTGCCGAGGCGGGCATCCGTTACAAGAACCGGCGCGACGTGCTGCTCGCGCTGTTCGACAAGGGCACGACGGTGGCGGGCGTCTTTACCCGCTCCAAGTGCCCGTCGGCGCCGGTCGACTGGTGCAAGGCGGCGCTGAAGTCGGGCAAGGCGCGGGCGCTCCTGGTCAACTCCGGCAACGCCAACGCCTTCACCGGCAAGAAGGGCCGCGAGGCGACCAAGATGTCGGCGGCGATTGCCGCGAAGGTCGTCGGCTGCAAGCCGAACGAAGTCTTCCTCGCTTCCACCGGCGTCATCGGCGAGCCGCTCGACGCCACCAAGTTCGATGCGGTGCTCGGCGATACCGCCAGGCGCGCCGAGGCCGAGCCGTGGATCGACGCGGCTTCGGCGATCATGACGACGGACACCTACCCCAAGGGCGCGACGCGGCGGGTGAAGCTCGGCGAGGCGACGGTGACCATCAACGGCATCGCCAAGGGCGCCGGCATGATCGCGCCCGACATGGCGACGATGCTGTCGTTCGTGGTGACAGATGCGCCGATCGCGGCGCCGGTGCTGAAGCAACTGCTGGCCGCCGGCGTGACCGGCAGCTTCAACGCGATCACCGTCGACAGCGACACGTCGACCTCGGACACGCTGCTGCTGTTCGCCACCGGCAGGGCGGTGAAGGCGCCCAAGATCACCAACGCCGGCGACAAGCGACTGGTGCATTTCAAGGCGGCGCTCAACGATCTCCTGCGCGATCTGGCCCACCAGGTGGTGCGCGATGGCGAAGGGGCGCGGAAATTCGTCGAGGTGCGTGTCACCGGCGCGACCTCGAAGAAATCGGCGCGGCGGATCGCGATGTCGATCGCCAACTCGCCGCTGGTCAAGACCGCGATCGCCGGTGAGGACGCCAACTGGGGCCGGGTCGTCATGGCCGTCGGCAAGGCCGGGGAACCCGCCGACCGCGACCGGCTGGCGATTTCCTTCGGCGACATCCGCGTTGCGGTGAAGGGCGAGCGCGATGCGTCCTACTCGGAGGCGGCGGCCTCGGCGTACATGAAGCAGGACCACGTCGTCATCACCGCCGACATCGGCCTCGGCACGGCGCGCGACACGGTGTGGACGTGCGATCTCACCAAGGAATACGTCGCGATCAACGGCGATTACCGGTCGTGATTTGGGGAGCGCGTTGTGGGACGCAGGGCGTCGCCTCTCCCCGAAGGGGAGAGGCCGCGTTTGGCTTGGCGAGCGAAGCGAGCCTAGACAAACCGGGTGAGGCGACTTTTCCCTTGCCAGTCGCCCCTCACCCTTCGCCTCTAGTTCGCTGCGCTCATAAGAGTCGAAGCCCTCTCCCCTCCGGGGCGAGGGGACGTCGTGCCCTATGACCGGCCATATCGTCCTCGTCGCCGCCTGCGCGTTGGTCGACGTCGATCGCCGCGTGCTGCTCACCCAGCGGCCCGAGGGAAAATCGATGGCCGGCCTGTGGGAATTTCCCGGTGGCAAGATCGAAGCCGGCGAGACACCGGAAGCGACCCTCGTCCGCGAGTTGAAAGAAGAGATCGGCGTCGAGACTTCGGAATCGTGCCTGGCGCCGCTGACCTTTGCCAGCCACGCCTATGACGACTTCCATCTGCTGATGCCGCTTTACATCTGCCGGCGCTGGTCGGGCATCCCGCAGGGGCGCGAGGGGCAGGCGCTGAAGTGGGTGCGCGCCGCGAACCTCCGCGACTATCCCATGCCGGCCGCCGACATCCCGCTGATCCCGGCGTTAATAGATCATTTATGATGTGGCGGGAGAGTTCCGCGGAGCCGCCGAATCGCGCGGCAGCGGGACATTCTCCATGGCTTCCCACGACATCATCCTGCCGCCAGGCACGATCGCCGGCGGCATCGGCCGCTCGAAGCTCGCGGCATTCGTGCCGATCACGCTCGCCGTTCTCGGCGTCGGCGCGGTTCTCTTCGGCGGCGTCTCGGCGCGGCACGACGACAACGTCGCCGGTCTCCACCAGGTTGACCCGATGACCACCGGCGCGATCGCGGCGCCGGAAGATCAGCGGCGTGCGCTGGAAATGCTCGACCGCTAACCGCCGGCCTTCTCCCCCGCCGATTTCTCGACCGCGTTCAGCGCATCGGCGAGGCGCGCCTTGGCGCTGCCCGGACGGAGCGGCTGCTGCTGGCTGGCGTGCGGCGCCCAGCCCGACAGCGAGATGACCTCGAAGGTCGCGCGTATCCGCCCATCCGGATCGGCAAAGCGTTCGGCGTAGATCGACGCGGCGCGGATCAGCACCTGGCGACGGAGCGGACGGCGGTCGCGCTCGACCAGCACGTTGGTAGCGCCCATGGCGCGCAGGTCGCGCATCAGGTGGAGCGCGGTGTTGTAGCGGACGGTGCGCTTGTCGGCGTCGATCACCGGCAACGCGAAGCCTGCACGTTGCAACAACGCGCCGGCGGTGCGCAGTTCGGCGAACGGCGAGACGCGCGGCGAGGCGCCGCCGGTCACCTCGGACTCCGCTTGCGCCAGCGACTGGCGCAGCTCGGTCAGCGTCTCGCCGCCGAGCAGTGCGGCGAGGAACAGGCCGTCCGGTTTCAAGGCGACGCGGACCTGCGCCAGCGTGCCGGGCAGGTCGTCCGTCCAGTGGAGCGCCAGCGCCGAGACGATGAGATCGGCGCTCGCCGGCGCCAAAGGCAGCAGCTCCGGGTCGCCGACAATGTCGGGTGCGCCGATGCGGTCGATGCGGAGCACCCGGCTTGCCTGTCCGGTCGCGGCGAGACGCTCGGCGACCAGCGGCAGCGGGCTGGCGAGATCGACGCCCAGCGCAAAGGTGCGCTTAACCGCTGCGAGGCGGTCGAGCAGATCGTCGGCCACCGCCCGCAGCAGGAAGTCTTCCGCGGCGGCGGCGACGCGCTGCCGCCGCCGGTCGAGCAGCGCGCGGTCGAAGATGTGCGGGGGGCCGTCGGTCATGGGCGGAGTTATGGGTCGCTCCTGCCGCGTCGTCAAAACTGGCCCTCGTGGCGCATCCGGCTCTGCCGGGCTAGTCTGGCGCCATGGAGATCGATGGCGACGCGATCCTGGAGAGGCCGCGCCCGCTCAGGCGGGCGATTGCCGGCGCGGCGGCGCTTGCCCGCGCCGCGGCCGATGTCGCCATGCCGCCGCAGTGTCTGTCGTGCGAGGCGCCGGTCGCCGGCCACGGTGCGCTCTGCGCGCGCTGCTGGAGCAAGCTGCGGCTGATCGAGCGGCCGTATTGCGCGCAGCTCGGCATTCCGTTCGCCTACGACATCGGGGCCGGCGCGTTATCGGCCGAGGCGATCGCCGATCCGCCGCCGTTCGCGCGCTGTCGTGCCGTGGCTGCCTTCGACGATATCGCGCGCTCGCTGGTGCACGGCCTCAAGTATCGCGACCGGCTGGAGCTTGCGGCGTGGATGGCCTCGTGGATGCGGCGCGCCGGGGGCGAGATCGTCGCCGAGGCCGACGTCATCGTGCCGGTGCCGCTGCATCGCCGGCGCCTCTGGTCGCGGCGCTACAACCAGTCGGTGCTGCTGGCGCGGGGCGTTGCCCAGCTTGCCGGCAAGCCGCTTGTGACCGATGCGCTGATCCGCATCCGCGCGACCGAGCAGCAGGTTGGACTGACCGCGGACCAGCGCGACCGCAACGTCCGCGGTGCCTTCCAGGTGCCGGCGGCGGCGAAGATCGCCGTCGAGGGCCGGCGGGTGCTGCTGGTCGACGACGTGTACACGACCGGGGCGACAGTGAAGGCATCAACGCGGGCGCTGCTGCGCGCCGGAGCGTCGGCGGTCGACGTGCTGGTGTTCGCCCGGGTTGTCCGCGGCGGACCGTGACCCACATATTCGGCATGGCCCAGATCGACATTTATACGCGCCAGTTCTGTTCCTACTGCACGATGGCGAAGCGCCTGCTGCAGCGGCACGGGCTGGCCTTCGTCGAACATGACGCCACCGGCAACGCCGAGATGCGGGCCGAGATGATCCAGCGCGCCAACGGCGGCACGACCTTCCCGCAGATTTTCATCGACGGGCAGCACGTCGGCGGCTGCGACGATCTGTTCGAACTCGAGGCGTCGGGTCGCCTCGCGCGTCTCGTCAGCCAGGCCGAGGCATGAGCGTCTTCAAGGCAGCGGCCGTGCAGATGCGGAGCGGCGTCGACGTCGCGCGGAACGTCGCGTCGGCGGCGGCGCTGATCCGGCAGGCGGCGGCGGAGGGCGCGACCTACGTGCTGACGCCGGAGATGACGACGATCCTCGACCGGGATCGCGAGCGGCTGCTCGCGGCAATCGCGCCCGAGGCAACCGATCCGTCGCTGATGCAGTTCCGCGGGCTGGCGGCGGAGCTCGGCATCCATCTCCACATTGGGTCGATGGCGATCAGGATCGGCGAGGCGGACGTCGCCAACCGCTCGTTCCTGATCGGGCCGGACGGCAAGGTGATCGCGACCTACGACAAGATTCATATGTTCGACGTCGATCTCGCCGGCGGCGAAAGCTATCGCGAGTCGCGCCTCTACCGGCCGGGTGCGGCGGCGGCCGTCGCCGACCTGCCGCAGGCGAAGCTCGGCCTGTCGATCTGCTACGACGTGCGTTTCCCGCATCTCTATCGCGCGCTGGCGAAGGCCGGCGCGTCGGTCATCGCGATCCCCGCGGCGTTCACGAAAACCACCGGCGAGGCGCACTGGCATGTGCTGATCCGGGCGCGGGCGATCGAGACGGGCGCGTTCGTTGTCGCCGCCGCGCAGGGTGGGCACCATGAGGACGGGCGCGATACCTACGGCCACTCGATGATCGTCGATCCGTGGGGCAAGATTCTCGCGGAGGCCGGCACGGAGCCTGGCGTCATCGTCGCGGAGATCGATCCGGAGGCGAGTGCGACGACGCGACGGCGCTTGCCGTCGCTCGCCAACGACCGCGCGTTCACGCCGCCGGTGGCCGCATCATGATCCGCTATACGCTGCGCTGCGACCACGAGCATGAATTCGAGGCGTGGTTCCGCTCCGGCGCCGACTACGATCGCGCTGCGAACAAGGGCCAAAACGTCTGCCCCGTCTGCGGTTCGGCGACGGTCGAAAAGGCGCTGATGGCGCCTGCCGTCTCAGGCACCAAGAAGGGCGAGAAGATGAGTCTCGCGGTGCCCGACCCGCGCAACGCGGCGATGCGCGAGGCGGTCCGCGAGTTCCGCAAGAAGGTGACCGAGGGCGCTGACTACGTCGGCGACAAGTTCGCCGAGGAGGCGCGCAAGATCCACTACGAGGAGGCCGAGGCGCGCGGCATCTACGGCGAAGCGTCGCTGGAGGAGGCGCGCGAGCTCGCCGAGGAGGGTATCGGCTTCCATCCACTGCCACCGCTGCCCGACGACGCCAACTGATCGCACAACCGACACACTGTTCCGGTCAACTCCGCGAGGGGTGCACCTCGAGGAGACCTACATGGCGAAGTACATGGCAATCTATTTGGCGCCGGCTGCCGCGATGGCGCAGATGATGCAGGCGACGCCGGAGCAGATGAAGGCGGGCATGGCCGAGTGGACCCAGTGGTCCGACGACAACGACGAGGTCATCGACGATCTCGGAGGGCCGCTCGGCAAGACGAAGCGGATCAGCGGCGCCGGCGTTGCCGACACGAAGAACGAACTCACCGGCTACACGATCGTGGAAGCCGACTCGTTCGAGGAAGCAGCGAAGCTGTTCGAGGACCACCCGCATCTCAAGATGGGCGAGGGCGCTGTCATCGATCTCCTCGAAGTCATGTCGATGGACGACATGATGGAAGACGACGAAGAAGAAGACGAGGAAGCCTAGCGCGTCGCGCTCATCATGTAATTGACGTCGAGGTCCGACGTCAGGCGGAATTCATCGACGAACGGAATGTACATGACGCCGGTCTCCGCCGCGGGCTTCAGGCCCGCGGTGGCGAAGGCGGCGCGCAGTTCCTGCGGCGTCACCAGCTTGTCGTAGGTGTGCGTGCCGCGCGGCAGCCAGCGCAGCACGTACTCGGCGCCGACGATCGCCAGCACGAATGCCTTCATGGTGCGGTTGATGGTCGAGGCGATCATCATGCCGCCGGGCTTCACCATCGAGCCGCAGGTGGCGACGAAAGCCGGCACGCCGGTGACGTGCTCGACCACCTCCAGGGCCATCACCACGTCAAATTTTTCTCCCGCCGCGGCCAGCGCCTCGGCGGTCGCGGCGCGATAGTCGATCGCGAGACCCGCGTCAGACGCATGATGCTTCGCCGCCGCTATGACCTCAGCGGATGGGTCGATGCCGACGACCGCGGCGCCCATGCGCGCCAGCGGCTCGGAAAGGATTCCGGCACCGCAGCCGACGTCGAGAATTCGCAAGCCCGCCAGGGCGTCGGCGGCCTTGCCGTCGCGGCTGAAACGTCGCGCGACCTCAGCCTTAATCCACGAAACACGCAGCGGATTGAGCTTGTGCAGCGGCGCCATCGGGCCGCGTTCGTCCCACCACGTCGCGGCAAGCGCGGCGAAGCGGGAGATTTCTTCGGCGTCGACGGTTGACGTTGCGGCCTCCTGCGTCACATGGCCCCCTTACCAGATCGCACCATGAGGAAGAGGGTCGGGCGCTCCCCTCTGCTTCGCATGACAGATAAATCGACCATGACACAGCCCGCTCCGGCCGCGGACGCCGGTTATAAATGGATCGCGCTCAGCAATACGACGCTTGGCGTGCTCGCCGCCACCATCAACTCATCGATCCTGCTGATATCGCTGCCGGCGGTTTTCCGCGGCATTAACCTCGATCCGCTGCTGCCGCAGAACATCAACTACCTGCTGTGGACGATCATGGGCTACCTCGTCGCGACCTCGGTGCTGGTCGTGACCTTCGGCCGCCTCGGCGACACCTTCGGCCGGGCGCGCATGTACAACCTCGGCTTCCTCATCTTCACGCTGTCGGTGGCGGCGCTGTCGTACATTCCGGGCGAAGCCGGCACGGCGGCGACGTACCTCATCGTCGTGCGCATCATCCAGGGCGTCGGCGGCGCGATGCTGATGGCCAACGCCAGCGCGATCCTCACCGACGCGTTCCCGCAGCGCCAGCGCGGCCTGGCGCTCGGCATCAACACCATCGCCGGCATCGGCGGCTCGTTCCTCGGCCTCATCATCGGCGGCCTGCTCGCCGACATCGACTGGCGCGCGATCTTCTGGGTCAACGTGCCGTTCGGCATCGTCGGCACGGCGTGGGCGTACTGGAAGCTCAAGGACATGCGTCCGCCGAAGCACGAGAAGATGGACTGGGGCGGCAACCTCACCTTTGCCTTCGGCCTGATCTTCATCCTCATCGCGATCAACGAGGGCATCCAGCCGTATGGCGACTCGGTGATGGCGTGGGGCAATCCGTCGGTCTATGGGCTGCTGATCGCGGGCGTGCTGGCGCTGGTGGCGTTCGTGTTCATCGAGCAGCGCGTGGCGCGGCCGATGTTCGACCTGAAGCTTTTCCGTATCCGGCCGTTCACGTACGGCAGCCTCGCCAGCCTGTTGTCGGCGATCGGCCGCGGCGGCCTGCAGTTCATGCTGATCATCTGGCTGCAGGGCGTCTGGCTGCCCCTGCACGGCTACACCTTCGAGGAGACGCCGCTGTGGGCCGGCATCTTCATGCTGCCGCTGACGGTCGGCTTCCTCATCGCCGGGCCGGTGTCGGGCTGGCTGACGGACCACGTCGGCGCGCGGCCCTTCGCCACCGGCGGCATGATCGTCGGCGCTATCAGCTTCGCGCTGCTCATGCTGCTGCCGGCGGATTTCGACTACTGGGCCTTCGCGTTCCTTATCTTCCTCAATGGCCTCGGCTCGGGCCTGTTCAGCGCGCCGAACTCGACGCAGATCATGAACTCGGTGCCGGCGTCGGAACGCGGTCAGGCGTCCGGCATGCGGGCGACGACGATGAACGCCGGCATGGTGCTATCGATCGGCGTGTTCTTCTCGCTGATGATCGTCGGGCTCGCCTCGACCTTGCCGACGACGATGAAGGATGCGCTGGTCGGGCAGGGGGTGCCGGAGGTGATCGCCGAGCGTGCGGCCAAGGCGCCGCCGGTGGCGAGTCTCTTCGCTGCGTTCCTCGGCTACAATCCGATGGCGGAGCTGATCCCGGAGGACACGCTGAAGGCGTTGCCGCCGGAAAATTCGGCGACGATCACCGGCAAGCATTTCTTCCCCGACCTGATCTCCAAGCCGTTCATGCACGGGCTGACATTCGCGTTCACGTTCTCGCTGATCCTCTATCTGCTGGCGGCGGTCGCGTCGTGGCTGGGCGGTGCGCGCTTCGTGCACGACGAGGTGGTGCCGCCGGAGACGGTGCCGGCGCCGGGCGAGTAACGCTCAGTCGATCCAGCCGAAGGTGTCGTGCGCCTGGTTGCGGGCGGCGTCGCGTACTTCGTCCGACGCGGCCTTGGTGTCCATGGCGCGGGCGAGCACCATGCCGCCGACGGCGAGGGCAACCAGCGCCAGCGCGCGTTCGCGCTGCGTGCGGCCCTTGCCGGCGGGCAGGTTCGCCTCGAAGGCGTCGACCATCATTTCCATGACTTCGCGGAAGGCGCCCTTCACGGCCTTGTTGCCGCGCGAGACGTCCGAGGGAAGCGCGATCATCGGGCAGGAGGCGTCGCGCTCGGCGAAGTGCTCCTTCGATAGGTATGCATCGACGATCATGCGGGCCATCGCCGCGCCTTTGGCATCGGGGTCGTAGTTTTTCGTCTGCCAGTGCTCCGGCTCGCCGCGGATGAATTCGAGCACCGCGGCCTGGTAGAGGTCCTCCTTCGCCGAGAAGTGCTTGTAGAAGCCGCCGTGGGTCAGCCCGGCATCGCCCATGATTTCGCCGATGGTGACGGCCTCGAAACCGTTCTGGTTGAACAGGCGGCGGGCGCTCTTGATGATGCGCGTGCGGGTGTCGAGCTTGTGTTCGGCGGTGTAGGGCATGGCGGTTCTCCTGCGGTCGAGCGATCCATAGCCCGAACTCAAAAGATGTTCTTGAACATCTTTTGCATGGTCTTCTTATGAGGGTCCCCAACGACAGCGGCACCTGCCGCGACAAGGAGACCGACGATGACCACGCTTCCCTTCAAACTGATGGTCGACCCGACCCCGGCGCAGTTCCTATTCACGGTGCGCGGCCCGCTCGCCGCCAAGGATATCGAAGGCGGGCGGGCTGCCCACAACATGGCCGCCGGCTCCGACCAGGGCGTCGCGGCGGCGCGCTCGTTCAGCGATCTCAGCCATGCCGTCTACGTGCCGGCGAAACCGAACGGCGCCGGGGCAGGCGAACTGCTCATCATCGACTATTGGAGCAACCCGGCCGGCATCGGCACGTTCTTCTCCGATCCGCAGGTGCAGCAGGGCGGCAAGCTGGTCTACAGCGACCGCGAGGCGGTGATCTGGGAGCGCACGCCGGGCCTGCCGCACTTCAGCCTGCCGGCGCCGTACGGCAAGGACGACCGCTGGGTTGGCTTGGCGCGCGGCCCGATCGAGTCGCGCGAGAAGGCGGAGAGGATTCTCACCGAGGCGCTCCGCAAGCGCGCCAATATCTCACGCGCCAAGGGCCTGATGTCGCGGGAATGGTTCTTCCGCCTCGGCCGCCCGGGCGAGAAGGCGCCGCTGGAGGCGATCGGCGTCGATGTCTGGTTCGATGCCGCCGGGATGCAGGAGATGTATGCCGATCCGGGCGAGATGGATGTGCTGGACGGGCTGTTTACCGGGATGCCGGATACCAGCGTCTGGCAGAAGCCCAAGGGGCAGTGGGTGGAGTGGTAGCAGCACCGTAACAACAAGCGCCCCCACCCACCGGCCTTCGGCCGGTCCCCCCTCCCCGCAAGGGGAGCGAAATCCTCGCTGCGGCGGCCAGGCTTCCCTCCCCCCTTGCGGGGAGGGTGGCCGGCGAAGCCGAACGGGTGGGGGACTGCCTTCGCATCCTCGCGCCCCATCCCGCGCCGCGGAATCTGCCGCCATTGCCCCAAGGCATTGCTGTCGCTATGAAAGCGCGCCTTTTCCGGACGCGAGCGACCGTTTCAAATGACACGACTGGTGATGAAATTCGGCGGAACGTCTGTCGCCGACATCCCGCGCATCAAGAACGTCGCCCGTCACGTCAAGCGCGAGGTCGATGCCGGGCATGAGGTGGCGGTGGTCGTCTCCGCCATGTCGGGGTTCACCAACCAGCTCGTGACCTGGACGCGCGAGGCCTCGGCCCTCCACGATGCTCGGGAATACGACACCGTAGTCGCGGCCGGCGAGCAGATTACCTCCGGCCTCGTCGCCATCGCGCTGCAGGACATCGGCGTCAACGCGCGGTCGTGGCAGGGGTGGCAGATCCCGATCCTCACTGACAATGCACATGGCGCGGCGCGCATCCAGCAGATCGACGGGACGGAGCTGATCCGCCGCCTCGGCGAGGGGCAGGTCGCGGTCGTCTCCGGCTTCCAGGGCATCGGGCCGGATCACCGTATCGCGACGCTCGGGCGCGGCGGGTCGGATACCTCGGCGGTGGCGCTTGCCGCGGCGCTCAACGCCGACCGCTGCGACATCTACACCGACGTCGACGGCGTCTATACGACCGACCCGCGCATCGAACAGAAGGCGCGGCGGCTGTCACGCGTTTCTTACGAAGAGATGCTTGAGATGGCGTCTCTCGGGGCAAAGGTGCTGCAGGTTCGCTCGGTCGAGCTGGCGATGGTGCATGGGGTGCGCACCTTCGTCCGCTCGAGCTTCGAGGATCCTGCTTCTATCGATTCCAGTGCTGGCGGCGATCCGCCGGGAACCCTCATTTGCGACGAGGACGAGATCATGGAAAAGAAGTTCGTCTCGGGCATCGCCTACTCCAAGGACGAGGCGCAGATTTCGCTGCGTCATGTCGCCGACAAGCCGGGCGTCGCCGCCGCCGTATTCGGGCCACTCGCAGCTGCCAACATCAACGTCGATATGATCGTCCAGAACATCTCCGAAGACGGCACCCAGACCGACATGACCTTCACCGTGCCGACGGCCGACTACGAGCGCTCGCGCAAGGTGCTGGAACAGTCGCGCTCCGAGATCGGCTACAAGGCCATCCAGGGATCGACCGACGTCGCCAAAGTCTCGGTCATAGGCATCGGCATGCGCAGCCATGCGGGCGTCGCGGCGGACTGTTTCAAGGCGCTGGCCGCCAAGGGCATCAACATCCGCGCCATCACGACGTCTGAAATCAAGATATCGGTATTGATCGACGCGACCTATACCGAGCTTGCGGTCCGGACTTTGCATTCGCTATACGGACTCGACAACGCCTAACGGCGCTTCCGGGCACATTTTACCGGCCGGGTTTCCCGGCCGCTCCTTTGAGGATTGGCGGACATGCGGGGAGCCCCCGCCGGGCCGCGCGTCCTGCTCCGCCGCCTCAGGGAGATCATGGCGGAGCCGATCAGCGCACAAGCCCGGCTCGACAAAATTGTTACGCAGATCGCCGCCAACATGGTGGCCGAGGTGTGCTCGGCCTACGTGTTGCGCTCCGACGGCGTGCTCGAACTGTACGCCACCGAGGGCCTGAAGCGCGAAGCCGTGCACCATGCCTCGCTGCGCGTCGGGCAGGGCCTTGTCGGCACGATTGCCGAGGAGGCGCTGCCGCTCAACCTCAGCGACGCGCAGCATCATCCGGCGTTCCAGTACCTCCCGGAGACCGGCGAAGAAATCTACAACTCGTTCCTCGGCGTGCCGATCTTGCGCGCCGGCCGGACGCTCGGCGTTCTGGTCGTCCAGAATAAGGCGCGGCGCACCTATCACGAGGAAGAAGTCGAGGCGCTGCAGACGACCGCGATGGTGCTCGCCGAAATGATCGCGGTCGGCGAGCTCGCCTCGCTGTCGCGGCCGGGCACCTCGATCGATCTCAAGCGGCCGATATCGCTGACCGGCATCGGTCTCGGCGAAGGCGTCGGCCTCGGCCATGTCGTGCTGCATGAGCCGCGCGTTGTGGTCACCGCATTGATCGGCGAGGACGTCGAGCACGAGTCGGGGCGGCTCGACGAGGCGATCTCGTCGCTTCGCCTGTTCGTCGACGACATGCTGTCGCGTGACGACATCGCGGAGACGGGCGAGCATCGCGACGTGCTCGAGGCGTATCGCATGTTCGCGTACGACCGCGGCTGGGTGAAGCGGATGCACGAGGCGATCCGCAACGGCCTGTCGGCCGAGGCGGCGGTCGAGAAGGTGCAGAGCGACATGCGCGCGCGCCTGCAGCGCCAGTCGGATCCGTTCCTGCGCGACCGGCTGCACGATTTCGACGATCTCACCAACCGGCTGCTGCGTGTGCTGATGGGCAAGGAGCACGGGCCGGGCGCGACCTTGCCGAAGGATGCGATCGTGGTGGCGCGCACCATGGGCGCGGCGGAACTGCTCGACTACGGCCGCGAGCATATCCGCGGCCTGGTACTGGAGGAGGGCGGGCCGACCAGCCATGTCGCCATCGTGGCGCGGGCGCTCGGCATTGCCTCGGTCGGGCGGGCGGAGAACGTCGTGTCGCTGGTCGAGAACGGCGACGCGATCATCGTCGACGGCATCGCCGGCGAGGTGCATGTCCGCCCGCGGCCGGACGTCGAGTCGGCCTATGCCGAGAAGGTGCGCTTCCGCGCCAAGCGGCAGGAGCAATATCGGCTGCTGCGCGACAAGGCGCCGATCACCAAGGACGGCGCGCGCGTCGCGCTGATGATGAATGCCGGCCTGCTGGTCGATCTGCCGCATCTCGATGAGTCCGGGGCGGAGGGCATCGGCCTGTTCCGCACCGAGTTGCAGTTCATGATCGCATCGACGTTGCCGAAGCTGACCGAGCAGAGCGCGTTCTACGCCTCGGTGATGGCGGCGGTCGGCGACCGGCCGGTGACGTTCCGCACGCTCGACATCGGCGGCGACAAGGTGCTGCCCTACATGCGGACGGCGCAAGAAGAAAATCCGGCGATGGGCTGGCGCGCCATTCGTCTCGGCCTCGACCGGCCGGGGCTGCTCGGCACGCAGCTTCGCGCGCTGATGCGCGCCGCGGCGGGTCGCGAGCTCCGCGTCATGCTGCCGATGGTCACCGAGCTCGACGAGGTGCGGAAGACGCGCGCCATGATCGACCGCGAGCTGGCGCACATGAATCGGCATGGCCGGGCGGCGCCGAGCCGCGTGATGCTCGGCGCGATGCTCGAGGTGCCGGCGCTGCTCTGGCAGCTCGACGAGCTTGCCGGCGTCGCCGATTTCATCTCGGTCGGCTCCAACGATCTGCTGCAGTTCATGACGGCGAGCGACCGCGGCAACACGCTGGTTTCCGGCCGTTTCGATCCGCTGTCGAAGCCGTTCCTGCGGGCGCTCCGCTCGATCACGCGGATTACCGGCAAGGCGATTCCGGTCACGCTGTGCGGCGAGCTGGCGGGGAATCCGCTGGCGGCGATGACGCTGATCGGGCTCGGTTACCGTTCGTTGTCCATGTCGCCGGCGGCGATCGGACCGGTGAAGGCGATGACGCTGGCGCTGGACGCTGGGAAGCTGGCAGCGCTGCTCGACGGGCTGCTTGACGGGGAGGGCGGTTCGACCCATCTCCGCCCGGCGCTGACCGCCTTTGCCGACTCCGAAGGCATCCCGTATTAACGTCGCCATGCTTCCCAGAGACAAGATCAACAGCCTCGTCACGCGGCTGGCGGACATCGACAACCGCCTGATGCAGCCGCTCGACCGCGAGGCGCGCATCAAGCTTTCGCGCGAGCGCGCCGAGATCGAGCCGGTCAGCGTCGCCAACGGCGAACTGCTTGCGGCCGAGAAGGAGCGCGCCGATCTCGATCTGCTGATGGCCGATCCCGAGATGGGCGAGATGGCGGTGGTCGAGGCGCGGCAGCTCGACCGGAAGATCGCCGACCTCAACGAGAAGATCCGGCTGCTGCTCATCCCGAAGGACGCGGCCGACGAGAAAAGCGCGATCCTCGAAATCCGCGCCGGCACGGGCGGCAACGAGGCGGCGCTGTTCGCCGGCGATCTTTTCCGCATGTACCAGCGCTATGCCGCCAACCATGGCTGGAAGGTCGAGCTGCTGTCGGAGAGCGAGGGCGAGGCCGGCGGCTACAAGGAAATCGTCGCCAAGGTCGAGGGGCGCGGCGTGTTCGCCAAGCTCAAGTTCGAGTCGGGCGTGCACCGCGTGCAGCGCGTGCCGGCGACCGAGGCGCAGGGGCGCATCCATACGTCGGCGGCGACGGTGGCGGTGCTGCCCGAAGCGGAGGAGGTCGATGTCGACCTCAACCCCGCCGACCTCAGCGTCGAGACTTTGCGGGCCTCGTCCAAGGGCGGGCAGCACGCCAACACCACCGACTCGGCGGTGCGCATGACGCATGTGCCGACCGGCATCTCGGTGACCGTCTCGTCGCGCTCGCAGCACCAGAACCGGGCGCAGGCGCTGGAGGTCATGCGTTCGCGGCTCTACGAACTGGAGCGCGACAAGGTCGATAGCGAGCGTTCGGCGGCGCGCAAGGGCCAGATCGGCACCGGCGACCGCTCGGAGCGCATCCGGACCTACAATTTCCCGCAAGGGCGGGTCACCGACCATCGCATCAACCTCACCATCTACCAGCTCGAGAAGGTGCTGTCGGGCGAGGCGCTGGACGAGCTTATCGACGCGCTCACCACCGACCATCAGGCGAGTCTGCTCGCCGCCGAAGAAGCGTGACCGAGCCCCGTACGATCGCGGACCTCAGGCGCGAGATCGCGGGCATGCTGGCGAAGACCAGCGGCACAGCGGCGCTCGACGCGCGGCTGCTGGTCGCGCACGCGATGGGCGTCGAGCGCGAGCAGGTGATCTTTCGCGACCAGCTCGAACCGGAGCCGGGCGTGCCGGAGACGGCGCGCGAACTCGCAGCGCGGCGGGCGCGCGGCGAGCCGATCGCGCGCATTCTGGGCGAGAAGGAATTCTACGGCCTGACGTTCGGTCTCTCGCCGGCGACGCTGGTGCCGCGGCCGGACACCGAGACGCTGGTCGATGCGGTGCTCGACTTCGTCGATCCGGCGAGTGCGGCGACAATACTCGATCTCGGCACGGGCAGCGGTGCGATCCTGCTCTCGCTGCTGTCGCAGTTGCCCAGGGCCACGGGCGTTGGCGTCGACATTGCCGCGGACGCGCTCGAAACCGCGACGGCCAATGCGCACCGGCTGAAGCTCGAAACGCGCGCCTCGTTCGCCGTCGGCAGTTGGGCCGAGCGGCTGACGACCAGGTTCGACGTCGTCGTGTCCAATCCGCCGTACATCGCGCATGGCGAAATCTCCGGCCTGCCGGTTGATGTTCGTGACTTCGATCCCCATATAGCCTTGGACGGCGGCGATGACGGCCTCGATGCCTACCGCGCCATCCTTTCCGATCTCGATCGCATGCTCGCCAAAGGCGGCGCCGCGTTTCTCGAGGTCGGTTTCGGCCAGGCGGAGGCGGTGGGTGCGCTGGCGGCGCTGCGCGGCTTCGCAATTACGCTTAGGCGGGATTTAGCCGGCGTAGACAGGGTCGCAATTCTCGAGCGGGAACCGGCTGTTGGTTAACCTCGTCTTGCGCAAAAATGCGCTTGGAAATCAGGGGCGAACCGGCTAGGTTCCTCGCGCCGTACAAGACGAGAGCGTCCTTATTGGACGACTAGGGTCGCGGCATCGGGCGCTGGGAAGACAAGCCCAATCGAACGAAGCGCAACCTCATCAGTCCCAACTGTTCGGACCATTGGTGCGAAGTCCGAACGGAGCGGCATGGCGGGACTCCGCCCCTTGGGGAAACCTTAGACCGCGTGAGTCAAAGTTCGACAGAGGCCAGAGCGGGCCGGCGGTGCCGGAACCCGAGGCTTTACCCGACGACACCGCAATGATGCGGGCGGCGGGCTGTATGCCGGAACATATCCGGCCGTTTCAAAGAGAGCCTTCCAATGAGGCAAGGACAACCGAATAACAAAGGCATGCGCAACCGTAACCGCAACCGCAAGGGACCTAACCCGCTGCAACGTTCTTACGAGAGCAACGGCGGCGATGTGAAAATTCGCGGCACGGCGCTGCATGTCGCCGAGAAATACGTCCAGCTCGCGCGCGATGCGCAGTCGAGCGGGGACCGTGTCGCCGGCGAGAATTATCTGCAGCACGCCGAGCACTACTACCGCATCGTCGCGGCGGCGCAGGCGCAGATGCCGCAGCCGCAGCAGTTCTACCGCAACGATGACGGCGACGACGAGGGCGACGACGAGAACGCCGGCGGCGGCTACAACGGCAACCAGAACGGCAACGGCAACCCCTACCAGCAGGGCAACCGTCAGCCGTACCAGGGTGGCCAGAACGGCGGTCCCCAGGGACAGCAGGGCGCGCCGCAGCAGGCACCGAATGGGCAGAACGCGGAGCCCGGTCCGTCCTCGGTGTGGGGCAACGCAAACAGCAGCGGCGAGCAGCCGGCCTTCGAAGGCCAGCAGAACGAGCCGCGCGAAGACAACCGCCCCTACAACAACAATAATCAGGGCAACGGCAACCAGGGCGGCGACCGCAACGGCGGCAACGGCAACAACTTCCGCGGCCGGCGCCGGCGTCCCTTCCGCGACCAGTACGCGGGCGGCGATCGCAACGGCGGCGGCAACGCCAATCCGGCGGCGCCGCAGGAGCAGCCGGCAGGCGGCTTCGACGCGCCGCAGGGCGACGAGTAGCGCACCTCGCGTCGCGTCATTCCGGCGAGAGCCGGAATCCAGTCATGGCGTCTGAATAGTGCGACGGCGGTTCGTTTACGAGCCGCCGTTTGCGTTTTTAGGTTCGCGCCGGACCCCGGCTTTCGCCGGGGTGACGAGCGGGGGTAAGACGCTGCGCGCCAGGATGACGGCGGTGGGGCGGCCCTACCTGATCTGATCGCCGACCGTCACCGTGCCACCTGAGACGACCTTCAGATACACGCCGCAGTCGGCGTGGCCGTAGGCGCGTTGCAGGCTGACCGGAATTTTCAGGTCGCGCTTTGCCGTTAGCGGATCGACGTTGGTGGCGGCGCAGCGGTCGATGCGCTTCGTCACCTTGAAGGTGACGCCGCCGACGATCAGCGTCTGGCCGACCAGCGCGAATTCCTGCCAGGCATCCATTCCCTCGACGTGCAGGTTGCCGCGGAAGCGGAGCGGGTGGACGTCGGCGCCGATCTCGCGGCCGATGGCGCGCACCGTCTCGAGGTTGATCAGCGACACGACCTTCTTCGAGGTGTCGGAGAAGGAGAAGCCGGGAGCGGTCAGCACTTTCGCCGGGCCGCGCAGATCCCTGGCCGAGAAGGCGTCGAAGAATGCCTCGATGGTGCGGCGGCCTGCCTCGGTGGCGAGGTTGCCCTCCGCCGCGATGGCGCCGTCCTTGCGGATGGTGAGCACGGAGGTCGCGTCGTCGAAGCTGGTGTGGAGCTCCGCGAGGCTTTCGTTCCGTATCAGCATCAGGAACAGAATCTTCGGCAGCGTCTTCGGCTCGGCCGGGTCGAAGCCGGAGGGGCCGTTCTCGATGGCGTAGGCGCGGTCGTAGGGGATCGTCTCGCCGGGCGTCAGCGTCACCGCGGGCAGCGGCTCGGGCGACAGGCCCTTGACCGGGTAGCGGTAGATGGCGGCGACGTGCGGCGGCATGGCGGCAAAGGATGCCGCCCGGCGCGTTCCGTCAAGGGAGCGTGGGTCGCAGCGGCAGGCGGATGTGGACGATCGCAACGTCGTCGGCGTAGAGGCGCCGCCAGCCGGGCAGGCGGTCGAGCAGCGCGTTCGCGGGCGTGGCGGCGGTGAGCAGCGTCGCGCCGATCTTCCAGGTGTCGAGCATGCGCGCGAAGCCGTCGATGTCGGCGAGCGTGACCGCGCGATAATACGCCGCGGTGAAGTCGCCGCCGTAGAGTTCGGTGCGGCCGTCGATGAACGTCGGCACGCCGGCGGAGATCAGGTAGCCGCCGAAGTCGTAGTCGTTGAGGAGCGGGCCGGCGTTTGTCGCCTTCAGCGCCGCGACCGCGGCGGCCGGCGTCGTCGCCGGGTTCGGCTGGTACATGCCGAGCGTCGCGATGCCCGCGGTCGCCGGCACGACCAGGGCGGCAAACATGGCGCCGAGCGCCCACGGCGAGTTGCCGGGCGGGGCGCGGAGGTGCGGGAACTGACGGGCGAGCGGCGCCATCACTGCGAGCGGCGCGAGCAAACCGAGAAGCTCGGCGTTGCGGTCGGCCGACAGCGCCAGATGGACGAGGCCGGCGAGGATGAGGATGCGTACCGGCGGCAGCATCGCGCCGCGCCAGACGGCAAGGCCGATGCCCAGCAGGATCGCGATTTCGAGCGGACCCACGCGACTGAAATCTGCCGGCTTCCATTCGCCGATGATCGACAGGGCCGGGCCAAGGTTCAGCACCTTCAGCGTCACCAGCATCGATTCCGGGCCGTAGGGCGTTACGCAACCGGCAACCAGCGCGAGGAGGCCGAAGCGCAGCCAGGCGAGGCCGATGCGGAGGCGCGCCGTCCGCTCCGCCGAGACGACGGCATCGAGCCCGAACGCGGCGGTCAGCAGCAGCCCGAGGGTGAAGCCGGCGTGGAGGTTGGCCCACAGCACCATCAGCAACACCAGCGCATAGGGCGGCGCCCTGCCGCGGTCGGCAGCGCGGACGAGGCCGGCGACCCAGGCGACCATGACCGGCAGCGCCAGGGCGTGCGGGCGGGCGGTGGCGTGCGGGGCGATCAGCATGAAGGCGGTGGCGATGAAGGCGACCGCGGGCAGCGCGGCGAGGCGTTCGCGGAGCGCCCAGGTCAGGAGGCCGAAGGCCAGCGCGATCGCGCTGGCGGCGATGACGACGACGCCCGTCCAGCCGCTCAGCCGGTAAGCCTCGGCGTAGGCGATCTGCGACAGCCATTCCTTGGCGATCCATGGCTTGCCGGCGAAGGTGAAGGAGAACGGATCGGCGTGTGGGAAGCCATGCGCCAGGATCCAGTTGCCGGCGGCGATGTGCCAGTAGGTGTCGGCGTCGTTGAGGAGGCTGTTGCCGAGCAGGAGCAGCAGCACGTAGAGCGCGGCGGCGACCAGAAAGGGCAGCGCCGGCGCCAGGATGCCGGGCCGCGCTTCCGCCGGAAGGGTGGTGCTCGCCATGGCGCAAAGCCTAGGGCGGCGGCCGTTAAATATTGACAAAGGACAAGGCGCGCCGCCCCTTCCGGAGGCGATGATGGGTTCCTATTTTCAGTGACGGAAGACGGACCGCCCTTCGGGGGGCCGACGGAAAGGGCCGGCCGGGCCGCGAATGCGGACGGCAGGCAACAAACCGGGAAAGGGACGACACATGAATTTCGACCAATACACCGAGCGGGCGCGAGGCTTCGTGCAATCCGCTCAGACCGGAGCCCTTGGCGCCGGGCAGCAGCAATTCACACCTGAGCACATTCTGAAGGTTCTGCTCGACGACCCCGAGGGGCTCGCCGCGGGCCTGATCGAACGGGCCGGGGGCAGGGCGCGGGATGCGCTCGCCGCGACTGAGCGGGCGCTTGCCGCGCTGCCCAAGGTTTCGGGCGGCAACGGCCAGCTTTACATGGCGCCGCCGCTCGCCAAGGTTTTCGACACCGCCGAGAAGATTGCGAAGAAGGCGGGCGACTCGTTCGTCACGGTCGAGCGGCTGCTGCTCGCGCTGGCGATGGAAAAGGACGCGGGGACGGCGAAGATTCTCGCCGATGCCGGCGTAACGCCGCAGACGCTGAACGCCGCGATCGAGGAAATCCGCAAGGGCCGGACGGCGGACTCCGCTTCGGCCGAGAACCAGTACGAGGCGCTGAAGAAATACACGCGCGACCTGACGCAGTCCGCCAAGGACGGCAAGCTCGATCCGGTCATCGGCCGCGACGAGGAAATCCGCCGCACCATCCAGGTGCTGGCGCGGCGCACCAAGAACAATCCCGTGCTGATCGGCGAGCCGGGCGTCGGCAAGACGGCGATCGCCGAGGGGCTGGCGCTCCGCATCGTCAACGGCGACGTGCCGGAGAGCCTCAAGAACAAAAAGCTGCTGGCGCTCGATCTCGGTGCGCTCATCGCCGGCGCGAAGTATCGCGGCGAGTTCGAGGAGCGGCTGAAGGGCGTGCTGAACGAGATCACCGCTGCGGAAGGCGGCGTGATCCTGTTCATCGACGAGATGCACACGCTGGTCGGCGCCGGCAAGTCGGACGGCGCGATGGATGCGTCCAACCTGCTGAAGCCGGCGCTGGCGCGGGGCGACCTGCACTGCGTCGGCGCCACCACGCTGGACGAGTACCGCAAGTACGTCGAAAAGGACGCGGCGCTCGCCCGTCGCTTCCAGCCGATCTTCGTCGCCGAGCCGACGGTCGAGGACACCATCTCGATCCTGCGCGGCCTGAAGGAGAAGTACGAACTGCACCATGGCGTGCGCATCACCGACTCCGCGATCGTCGCCGCGGCGACGCTGTCGAACCGCTACATCGCGGACCGCTTCCTGCCCGACAAGGCGATCGACCTGATGGACGAGGCCGCGTCGCGGCTGCGCATGCAGGTCGACTCCAAGCCGGAGGCGCTGGACGAGCTCGACCGGCGCGTCATGCAGCTCAAGATCGAGCGCGAGGCGCTGCGCAAGGAGACCGACACGGCCTCCAAGGACCGGCTGGTGCGGCTTGAGAAGGAACTCGCCGACCTCGAGGAGCAGTCCAACGCGCTTACTCAGCGCTGGATGGCCGAAAAGGAGAAGCTTGCCTCCGCCAACAAGATCAAGGAGGCGCTCGACGCGGCGCGCGCCGATCTCGACCGCGCGCAGCGGACGGGCGACCTCGCCAAGGCGGGCGAGCTTGCCTACGGCCGCATCCCTGAACTGGAGCGCCAGCTAAAGGCGGCGGACGAGCAGGAGCGCGCGGCCGGCGACATGGTCGAGGAGGCGGTGACGCCCGACCATATCGCGCAGGTCGTGTCGCGTTGGACCGGTATTCCGGTCGACAAGATGCTGGAGGGCGAGCGCGACAAGCTGCTGCGCATGGAAGACGAACTCGCCAAGCGGGTCGTGGGCCAGGCGGAAGCGGTGCATGCCGTCTCGACAGCGGTGCGGCGCGCGCGTGCCGGCCTGCAGGACCCGAACCGGCCGATCGGCTCGTTCATGTTCCTCGGGCCGACGGGCGTCGGCAAGACGGAGCTGACCAAGACTCTCGCCTCGTTCCTGTTCGACGACGATACGGCGCTGCTCAGGATCGACATGTCGGAGTACATGGAGAAGCACTCGGTCGCCCGTCTCATCGGCGCGCCGCCAGGTTACGTCGGCTACGAGGAGGGCGGTGCCCTCACCGAAGCCGTGCGCCGGCGGCCGTATCAGGTGATCCTGTTCGACGAGATCGAGAAGGCGCACTCGGACGTGTTCAACGTGCTGCTGCAGGTGCTCGACGACGGGCGGCTGACGGATGGGCAGGGGCGGACGGTAGATTTCCGCAACACGCTCATCATCCTGACGTCGAACCTCGGCGGCGAGTTCCTCGCCAACCTTGGCGAGAACGAGGACGTCGATTCCGTGCGCGGCCCGGTGATGGATACGGTGCGGGCGCATTTCCGGCCGGAGTTTTTGAACCGGCTCGACGACATCATCCTGTTCCACCGCCTCAAGCGGCGCGACATGGGCGAGATCGTCGAGATCCAGCTCACGCGGCTCGCCAAGCTGCTGGAAGACCGCAAGGTCACGCTCGACCTCGACGAGAGCGCCCGGGCGTGGCTCGCCGAGAAGGGCTACGACCCGATCTACGGCGCGCGTCCTCTGAAGCGCGTCATCCAGCGTGAGGTGCAGGACCCGCTCGCCGACAAGATTCTCGCCGGCGAGATTCCGGACGGCGCTCGCGTGCGCATCACCGGCGGGACAGACAAGCTGCTGTTCCTGCCGCGTGTCGACGGCGGCAAGGCAGGGAAGAGCGGCAAGGCGGCCTAGCGCCTTCGTCTGTTGGAGAAATGCGAAAGGCCCGGGTCACGCCGGGCCTTTTTTTGCTCCGATCTCTCCTCCCGCTCATCCCCGCGTCAGTGGGGCTCCAGCTCGCGGCATAGTATTGGTGCTCAGGCTCTCGGTTCCGCGTCACGTTGATGCGTGGGTCCCCGCGTTCGTGGGATGAGCGTTCTGCTGGGGGCGAAGGATCGGTTACGGCGTGCCGTTGCCCGACAGCGCCAGCGCGGCGCCGCTCAGGCCGTCGCGGAAGGCGTCGTCGAAGCTGATGCCTTTCTTCTGCCAGTGCACCGGCCGGCCGCGGTCGCCGGCGATCGTCCAGTCGGCTATCCAGCCGTGGTCGGCGTCGCTCCAGTCGAGCGTGCCGACCAGCGCCGCATCGCCGCCCGAGGCCTTGGCGACGGCGTCGAGGTCGGCGGGGTTGGCGCGGAGTGCCGCGGCGAAGGTCGGCAAGCTGGCGGCGACCGCGGCTTCCGGCGGGAAGGCGATCGGCACGCTGTAGAGCAGCGAGGCGTTGCCGGCGGACTCGCGCATGGCCGCGTCGCGGGCGTCGTCGGCGTTGACGACGTACGACTGCGGGTCGCGATGGACGGCGAGGAAGATGACCAGCGTCGGCCGCGTCGCCCAGACTTTGCGGTGCAGGCCCTTCAGCGCCTTGTCGATCTTCGCCTGGTCGAAGGTGACCGTCAGATATTGCGGGCGGTCGTACGATCCCTGCTCGTCGCTGAGCTTGATGCCGAATTTCAGGTCGAGGTAGCTGAAATCGACGACGTAGTCGGCGGCGTGCTCGATCATCTTGGCCACCGTCTTGTTGTCGGCGAGGCTGCGGTCACCCGACAGCTTCACCATCAGGCGGCGGAGGGCGCCCTCGAAGCCGGCGACGCGGCGCTCCGGGCTGGTGCCCGACACGACGAACATCGACTGGTACAGGGTCTGGGGCGGCGGCGCCGACACTGCGGTCAGCAGCGCGGCGAGGGCCGCAACGACCAGGGCTGATTGCCAGCGCACGGTCACGTCTCCGTCAGTCGCTCAGCGCCGCGGTGTCGGCGCTTGCCACCTTCTGCGACGGGCCCGGGTTCTGGTTGCCGAGCAGCGTGTCGATGCGCTGGCGCTCCTTCTCGAAGCCGGCGAGGTAGTCGCCCTCCAGCACGCGGCCGCGCGGCAGGCGGATGCGCAGCGGGTCGACCGGCTTGCCGTTGACGCGGATTTCGAAGTGCAGGTGGGGGCCGGTGGAGAGGCCGGTCGAGCCGACGTAGCCGATGATCTGGCCCTGGCGGACGCTGACGCCGGGCACGATGCCCTTGGCGAACGCGGTCTGGTGGCCATAGGCCGTCTCGTAGCCGTTGTTGTGCTTGATGAGCGTGAAGTTGCCGTAGCCTTTGGATGGGCCGGCGCGCTCGATGACGCCGTTGCCGGCGGCGAGGATCGGCGTTCCGCGCGCAACCGCGTAGTCGACGCCGGCATGCAGGATGCGGTAGCCGAGGATCGGGTGCACGCGCCAGCCGAACTGCGAGGAGATGCGGACGTTGGTCGCGGTGAGCGGCTTGCGAACGAGGAACTTCTTCGCGCTGTGGCCGTCCTCGTCGTAGTAGTCGACGACGTTGTCGTCGTCGGTGCGGTAGCGATACAGGCGCTTCTGGACGCCGCCGAGCGTCAGCGACGCGTAGAGGATTTCGCCGTCGCCCGCCTCGGTGTCGGTCGGGTCGGGCATCGAGTGGAAGATTTCCAGCGAGTCGCCCGGCGAGACGCGCTGGGTGAAGTCGACGTCGTAGGCGAAGGCGCGGATGACGTCGTCGATGAGCGGCGCCGGCACCTGCTGCTCGAGCGCGGTCTGGTAGACGGCGTCGTAAAGCTTGGGCGGGCCGCCTTCCGGCACCGGCGGCTCGGGCTCGGCCGAGGCGAGCAGCTCGGGCGTCGAGCTCGGCTCGTCGGCGCGCACGAAGACGTTGTTGTCGGCGCGCGCCACGGTCGCCTGGTGGGCGCCGTTCTCGTAGATCGAAACGCGGATGGGACGGAGCACGCTCTGCGGCGCCTTGCCGTCGGAATCGAGGCCGACATCGGCGTCGCTGTCGGGCGTGTCGAGCGCCGACGTCGTCGGGTCGGTGGCGAAGGCGATGCGGATCTTCTGGCCGGGACGCAGGCGGCTGACGTCGACCAACTGCGACAGCGCGGCGATGATCTCGTCGGCGTCGTCGCCGGTGATGGCGTTGTCCTGGAAGACGGCGCGGAGGTTCTCGGCCTTCGAAACCGCCACGATCTTTTCCTGGTAGCCGTCGTCGAGGGCGACGCCCGCTTCGCTCTTGGCGATGTTGGAGAC